>DATCUG010000399.1:0-4798 GCA_036567525.1 Streptosporangiaceae bacterium
CTCTTGTAGTCGGCCAGCGTGGTCACGTTGAGAATCGGGTCGCCTGCCGTGATCCGGTTCACCGCGGCCCGGGACACCGCGGTGCTCACCCCGCGGGCCGGGTTGATGTATACCGCCTGCGCACCGCCGGGCCGGTAGCCGGCCAGGTAGCTGGCCGCCGGCAGCAGCACCTCCGGCAGCGGGTTGCTGCCCGTGTACTCGGCGATCACCCGCACCCGGACCAGCCCGGCATCCGGCGTCGCGATGGCCAGGGTGCCGCCCAGCCCGGTGTGCAGCGCGCTGGCCTGGGTGGCGTCGATGGCGGCCGTGCCTGGCCGCAGCCCGGCCAATGAGCCGGCCGCCATGGTCGGGCTGATCACGCTGAGCCCGCCGCCGCCGAGCGCGCCGACCCGGGCACTGACCTGGTTCACCGCCGAGTTGGTCTCGTAGTACGGCGCCACCAGGCCGAGCGCACGGGACGCGCGCAGCGCGGCCAGGATGCGCGGCGGGACCAGCTGGTCGCTGCCCCGGCCCGACTGCACGCTGTAGCCGAACGGGTAGTGCTGCTCGATGGTGGCGGTCGTCGACGCCTGGGCCGACGACGCCACCACGGTGAACACGGTCATCAGCGTGATGCCGATGGTGAGCGCGGCGGTGGTGGCGGCCACCCGGTGCGGGTTGCGCCGCACGTTCGCGCTGGCCAGCCGGGCCGGCACGCCGAACAGCCGGCCGGGCAGCCAGCCCAGGAACGTGGTCACCGGCGGCGCGATGACCGGCCCGAGGGCGAGCACGGCGATGAAGAAGACGCAACCGCCCGCCGCGATCATGAGGAACCCGGCGCTGCCGTCGACATGCTGCAGGCCAGTGAATGTCAGCGCGAGCCCGGCCGCCCCGGCCAGCGCCGCGACCGCGCCGCGCAGCCAGCCGATGCGCCGGGTCACCCGCGGCTCCACCGACCCGCCCAGCGCCGCCACCGGGGGGAACCGGGTCGCGGTCCGGGCGGGCAGCAGGGCGGAGCCGAGCGTGGCGGCCAGCCCGAGCGCCACCGAGATGGCCACCGTGGACAGGGTCAGCGCCGGCATCCCGGCCGGCACGTTCGCGCCGAACGCGCCGAGCAGCCGTTCCAGCCCCCAGCCGAGACCGAGCCCGGCCAGCACGCCCACCGCCGAGGCCACCACCCCGGCGATCAGGGATTCGGTGAGCACGCCGCCGAACACCTGCCGCCTGGTCGCGCCGACGCAGCGCAGCAGGGCCAGTTCCCGGGCCCGCTGGGTGACCAGGATGGTGAACGTGTTGTAGATGACGATGGCCGCCACCACCAGCGAGATCACTGCGAAGATCAGGATCACATCGGTGAACTGGCTGGTGAAGTGCACCGCTGCGGTGGCCTCGGCGCTGGCCAGCTGGGCCCCGGTCTGCACCTGGTAGCGGGCCAGCCCCGGTGCGGCCTTGATCCGGGCCACCAGGGTGGCCTGGGACACGCCCGGCACGGCCCGGGCCACGATCTGGTCATAGCCGGACTGCCCGGTGACCGCGAGCGCGGTCGCGGGCGGGAAGGCCACCACGGTCGAGTTTTCGTACTGCCGGTTGGCCCCGAAGTCGAGCGTGCCGGCCAGCCGGTATCCATGCACGGTGCCGTCCTGGCTGACCACCCGGACCGTCTGGCCGAGGTGGAAGTGCTCATCGGCCGCGGTGGCGGTGTCCACCGCCACCTGTGCTGGCGACGTGGGCACGTGCCCGCTGGCCACGGTGAACCCGCGCAGCGCCGGGTCGGCGGGCACGCTGATGCCCAGGCCCGGCTGCCCATTGTTGGTCATCACCTTGCCGTCCGCGCCGATCAGCGGGGCCTGGCCGAGGACCCGGCCGGCCACGGCCGCGACCCCGGGCATCCGGCGCACCGTGTTCAGCACCGGGGCCGGCACGGATGACGTGGCCTTGCTGCCCGGCCGGGCCGGCTCGGCGGCCCTGGCGGTGACCGCGGCGTCGACGTTGCGCGACCCGGCCGCGAAGCTGTCGTAGAACGCCTGGTTCATCGACGCGCCCAGGACGAGCGTGCCGGCCACGAACGCGACGCCGGCCGCGATGGCGAGGGAGGAGATCAGCAGCCGCACCGCGCGGTGGCGCAGGCCGGCCAGTGTGCTGCGCAGCATGGCCGGGTCACTCCCCGGCCAGCTTGAGGTGGTCCAGCACCGACTGGGCGGTCGGCGAGCGCAGCTCACCGGACACCTGCCCGTCGGCCAGGAACAGCACCCGGTCGGCACGGCTGGCCGCGACCGGGTCATGCGTGACCATGATCACGGTCTGGCCCAGCCCGGACACGCAGGACCGGAGGAAGCCGAGTACCTCGGCGCTGGCCCGGGAGTCCAGGTTGCCGGTCGGCTCGTCGGCGAACACCACGTCCGGCCGGGTGATCAGCGCCCGGGCCGCGGCTACCCGCTGCTGCTGGCCGCCGGACAGCTCGGCAGGCCGGTGCCGCAGCCGGTCGGCCAGCCCGGTCGCGGTGATCACCGTGTGCCACCACTCCGGGTCGGCCTTGCGCCCGGCCAGGTCGAGCGGGAGCCGGATGTTCTGCTCGGCGGTGAGCGTGGGCAGCAGGTTGAAAGACTGGAACACGAAGCCGACCCGGCTGCGGCGCAGCCGGGTGAGGTCCCGGTCGCTCAGCCCGGACAGCTCGGTGCTGCCGATGCGGACCGATCCGGACGTGGCCGTGTCCAGGCCGGCCAGGCAGTGCATCAGGGTGGACTTGCCGGAGCCGGACGGCCCCATGATGGCGGTGAACTCACCGCTGGCGAACTCCGCCGTCACGCCGTTCAGCGCGCGCACCGCGGTATCACCGGAACCGTAGAGCTTGACGAGATCCGCGGCCGCGGCCGCGGGTTTGGCTGGGGCGAGCACAGACATGGTGTCTCCGTTCCGAGCGTGAGGACTGCCCCGAACGCTAGGGGCCGGCCGCCCGGCGGCGCGTCGCCCGCAGTGCTGGTTCCCGGGTAGCCGTCACGGCGGGGCGCGGCGGTGCCAGTCAGCCTGAATGGGGGTGGCGAGATCCGCCCCAGGGTGGATGCGGTGGACGATCAGGCTAAGCCGCGGGCGCGGACCAGGCCGGTCTCATAGGCGAGCACCACGGCCTGGACCCGGTCGCGCAGCCCCAGTTTGGCCAGCACCCGGCCGACGTGGGTCTTCACCGTGGCCTCGGAAACGAACAGCCGCTCCGCGATCTCCGCATTGGACAGCCCCTGCGCGACGTGCGCCAGCACCTCGCGTTCCCGGCTGGTCAGCGAGTCCAGTTCGGGAGGGCTGAGTGAGTCCTTGGCCGGGAACAGCGGCGCGAACCGGTCGATCAGGCGGCGGGTGGTGGACGGCGCCACCACCGCGTCGCCGGAATCCACCGCGCGGATGGCGAACAGCAGCTCCTCCGGCGGGACGTCTTTGAGCAGGAACCCGCTGGCCCCGGCCTTCAGCGCGGCGTAGGCGTACTCGTCCAGGTCGAACGTGGTCAGCATGAGCACCCGGGGCCGGTCACCGGCCCGGCAGATCCGCCGGGTCGCCTCGATGCCGTCGAGCTGCGGCATCCGCACGTCCATCACCACCACGTCGGCGGGCCGCGCGGCCAGCAGCCGGATCGCGGTCAGGCCGTCGCCCGCCTCACCCACCACCGACATGTCGTCCTGGGCATCCAGCACCATGCGGAACCCGGCCCGGACCAGCTCCTGGTCGTCGACCAGCAGAATCTCTATCAAGCGGCACCAGCTTGCTGGGGGAGGCCGGCCGGGACGCCGCGGACGACGGGCAGCCGGGCGGTGACCTGGTAGCCGCCGCCGGGCAGCGGGCCAGCGTGCAGCGTGCCGTTGTACAGCGCCACCCGCTCGCGCATGCCGGTCAGCCCGTGACCGGCGCCGTCCGCCGACGCGGCGGCCCCGAAGCCGTCGTCGGTGATCTGCAGCACCAGCACATCCTCGCAGTACCGCAGCAGCACCTGGGCGCTGGCCGCCGGGCCGCCGTGCTTGCGGGTGTTGGTCAGCGACTCCTGCACGATCCGGTAGGCGGCCAGGGCCAGCCCGCCGGGCAGCGGCGCGGGCACCCCTTCCACGGTGAAGGACACCGCCAGCCCGGTCGCGCGGGTCTGTTCCAGCAGCTCACCGAGCTGGCCGATGCCGGGCAGCGGGGCCACCCCGGTCTCCCCGTCGTCGCTGCGCAGCACCCCGAGCATCCGGCGCATCTCGGTCAGCGCCTGCCGTCCGGTGCTGGCGATCGCGGCCAGCGCCTGCCGGGCCCGCTCCGGCGAGCTGTCCAGCGCGTAGGACGCCCCGTCGGCCTGCACCACCATGACGCTGACGTTGTGCGCGACCACGTCGTGCAGTTCCCGGGCGATCCGGGCCCGTTCGGCGGCCGCGGCGATCTGCGCCTGCGCGTCCCGCTCCCGTTCCAGCCGGGCGGCGCGGTCCTCCAGCGCGGTGTAGTAGGCCCGCCGGTAGCGCATCGAGTCGCCGAGCACCCAGGCGGTCAGGCACGGCCCGGCGAAGATGATCGTGCCGGTGATGAGCCAGTTCAGCAGCGTGCCGGTGATCGGGCGCCACACGGCCATGGCCACCACCGCGCCGATCAGGCAAACGCCAAGGCCGGGCAGGGACAGCCGGCGCGGCCGGTACGCGGCCAGCGTGTACAGCAGGATCACGATGGCCACGTCGATGACGTTGGCCCGGATGTCTACCACGACTTGGACCAAGCCGACCAGGATGCCGGTGACGAACGCGCCGACCGGGTAGGAGCGGCGGAAGGCGAGCGCGATGACCAGCGGGAGCAGCGCCAGGACGAGCCGGTA
>DATCUG010000400.1:0-7996 GCA_036567525.1 Streptosporangiaceae bacterium
CCTGGCCCGGGAACGCGGTCTCGCCCTGATACTGGGTGACCAGGGCCGGGGCCGTGATCCTGGGCAGCCAGTCCGCCGTGCCGTACTCGGCCAGGGCCCGGACCAGCGCGGAAAACACCGGCTGGCGGAATGGGTAGCTGGCCTTGGTGAAGCTGAACCGGACGCTGGCCGACAGCCGGGCGAAGATCTTGGCCCAGGCCTGGTCCGCCTCACCCGGCTGGGTCCGGGCCAGCGTGACCAGGTCCCCGGGCAGATGGAACGCGGCCATCGGGTCCGACACACCCGGGTCCAGCACCAGCCCGGCCAGCCGGTGCTCGAACGCCGCGGCCCGGGCGGCCAGCGCGCCGCCCTGGCTCCAGCCGACCAGCGCGATGCGGGCCGGATCGACGTCCGGCCGGCCGAGCAGGTAGTCCACGACCGGGGTGATGACCGCCTCCCAGTCGGGCCGCAGCCCCTGGCCGCGCAGGTACAGCTGAGATCCCTGGCCCGGCCCCTCGAACAGCAGCGCGTTGTAGCCGAGCGCCACCGCCTCGGCCGCGCCGTACACGTACAGCCCGATGAGCTGCGCATCGGTGCCGTTGCTGAAGATGATCGTGGGCCGCCGGCGTACGGCCCCGGCCGGGCGGAGCAGCCAGCCCGGCAGGCTGGCCGGCCCGCAGCGGATCTGCACCGGCTCCGCGGCCGGCTCCAGCAGCCCGGCGGCGCGCACCCAGGCCTGGTTCATCGCCCGGTAGGCCGCCGCCTGCCGCCGCGGGCGCGGGGTGCCGATCGCGGCGTACAGCGAGCTGGCCAGGTAACTGGCCGCGCGCAGGAACGCGCCGCGGGCCGCGGCCCGGTTGCCCCGGTCCAGCGCCTCGTGGCCGAGCCGGCTGGTCAGCAGGCCCAGGTCGCGGAACGCGCGGTAGAACGCGGTATAGCTGTCGCCGCTCGCGTGCACGGCGGCCACGGCGGTGGCGAACTCGCCGTACTCGGCGGCCCCGTAGCCGGCCGCGCCCACGGTGAACAGCGCCTGCGCGTTCAGGTTCGGGTCGGTGAAGAATACGGCCGGGTCGCGGACGATCGCGGGCCCGCGGACCACCGGTGTGGCCCGGCCGGCCACCTTCGGCGGCGCTGGCCGGGCGAGCAGGGCCGTGCTCAGGGTGGCGACCCCGACATCGGCTGGCGCACTCATGATGACCTTCCGCTTATACGCTAAGCCACCGCCTAACTACCCTAAGTATACGAACGGCTAAACCTATGTCTTCCGTCAGGAGCCGAGCGTCACTGACGATGTAGGCAGGCGGCGGGTGCCGTCCACTGATGACGGGCGGTGCCGGACCGGGCGGGCCAGCGCCGCGGTCAGCTCCTCCAGCGCGTGCACCGAATGCGCGCTGACCACCGCGTCGCAGAACGGCCACGCCGCGGCCATGCCGCCGGCCAGCGGGCGGTAGTGCTCGCTCTTGGTCCGCGGGTTGACCCAGATGATCCGGTGCGCCACCCGGGACAGCCGCTGCATCTCGCGGCGCACCACGGCCGGGTCGCCGGTGTCCCAGCCGTCCGAGATGATCAGCACGACCGCGCCGCGGGCCAGCCCCGGCCGTCCCCGGGTGTCGTTGAACTCCTGCAGCGCGGCCCCGATCCTGGTCCCGCCCAGCCAGTCCGGTGCGGCCTGGCCGGCCCGGTGCAGCGCCTGCTCGGCCGTCATGTGCGCGAGCGCCGGGGTGAGCCGGGTCAGCCGGGTGGCGAACGTGAACACCTCGGCCTCGGCGCCGCCGGCCGCGCAGTACAGCAACTGCAGCATGGCCCGGGCGTACGGCTCCATCGACCCGGAGATGTCGCACAGCACGATGAGCTGCCGCGGCCGCATGGCCGGGGCCCGCCGGGCCAGCCGCAGCGGGTGCCCGCCGGTACGCCGGGCCTGGCGCAGCGTGCTGCGCAGGTCGGTGTGCCTGCCGCGGGAGGTGGGCCGCTGCCGCCGCGACCGGCGCTGCGGCACGGCCAGCGTGAGCTTGCGCATCAGCCCGGCCAGCGCGGCCAGCTCGTCCGGGGTGAGCTCGGCGAAGTCGGTGCCGGCCAGCCGCTCCGCCCGGCTGGCCAGGGCCGGGATGCCGGCCCCGTCGTCGTCCTCGCCGTCGGGCGCCTGGCCGTCGCTGACCGGGACCCGCTGGATGCTGGCCTGGCCGTCCCGGCCCGCCCCGTCCGGCGCCGCCTCGCCGTCCGGGCCGGGCTGCCCATGCTGCTGGGCCGCCCGCGCCGCCTCGCTCAGCAGATCATCTGGGGTCTGCGGGGCGGCCAGCGGCAGGTCGTCCGGCCCGGGCGCCGGCTCCTCGCCGGTACCGCCGAAAAACGCCTCGAACACCCGGCGCAGCGGCTCCACCTGGGCCTGCCCGGTGACCAGGGTGGCCAGCGCGCACAGGTACAGCTGGTGCCGGGTGGCCGGCCGGGCCACGGTCACCGCGGCGGCGAACCGCTCGCAGCGGGCCGGGTCGGCGGGCACGCCCGCACCGCGCAGCGCCGCGCCGAACCGGGCGGCGAGCAGGGCCAGGTCTTCAGTCACCATCGCTGACGGCAAACCCTGCGGCCCGGAGCACCTGCAGGTCCTCTGAATACTTCAGCACAACGCCAGCAGTCTGGGCTGCGACTTCCTCATCTACCCGGTCTGCGCCCAGCACGACCAGTGCCTCGGCCCAGCTGATGGCCTCGGCCACCCCAGGTGGCTTGGCCAGGTCCAGCGCGCGTAGCCGGGCGACGCCGCTGGCCACCTGGCTGGCCAGCGGGGCGGTCGCGGCCGGCACCCGGCGGCGGATGATGGCCGCCACCCGCTCGGTGTCCGGGTACTCGATCCAGTGGTACAGGCAGCGCCGCTTCAGCGCGTCATGCAGGTCCCGGGTGCGGTTCGAGGTGAGCACCACCACCGGCGGGTGGGTGGCCCGGCGGGTGCCCAGCTCCGGGATGGTGACCGCGGCCTCGGCCAGCAGCTCGAACAGGAACGCCTCGAACTCGTCGTCACCCCGGTCCACCTCGTCGATGAGCAGCACGGCGGGCCGCGGGCCGGGGTGGTCCAGCGCGGCCAGCAGCGGGCGGGCCAGCAGGTACTCGGCGCTGAACAGGTCGGCGTCGCGGAGCTGCTCGCCGCGGGCCTCGGCCAGCCGGATGGCCAGCAGCTGGCGCGGGTAGTTCCACTCGTACAGCGCTTCCGCGGCGGTCAGCCCTTCGTAGCACTGCAGCCGGATCAGCGGGGTGTCCAGCGCGCCGGCCAGCGCCTTGGCCGCTTCGGTCTTGCCCACCCCGGGCTCGCCTTCGAGCAGGATGGGCTGTCCCATCCGGGCGGCCAGGAACAGCGCCACGCCGAGCGGCTCGTCGGCCAGGTAACCCTGGGCGTCCAGATCGCGGAGCAGCGTCGCGACGTCCGGCAGCCGGTCCACGATGCCGCCGTTCCCGGTGGATTCCTGCATGACTCCTATTCTGCCCGGGGGGACGACCCCCCTGGACCCCCCGCTCGCCGCTCCGCGCCGAACGTCGGCTCCGCGAGCACACGCCTTCGGCGCGCCTCGCCTCGCCGGCGAAATGAATTGCTGCCCCGCTTTCATGATCAGCTAGCCGCGAGATCGGTGCGGACCGGGCGGCCCTGCATGGCCGACCACACGTTGGCCGGGGTGAGCGGCATGTCGGCGTGCCGGACGCCGAACGGGCGGAGCGCGTCCATGACCGCGTTGACCACGGCGGCGGGGGAGCCGACGGTGGCCGACTCGCCGACGCCCTTGGCCCCGACCGGGTGGTGCGGGCACGGGGTGACGGTCGCGCCGAGTTCCCAGGAGGGGCACTCCACCGACGTGGGCAGCAGGTAGTCCATGAACGACCCGGCCAGGCAGTTGCCTTCGGTGTCGTACGTGATGGCCTGCATCAGCGCCATGCCGACACCGTCGGCCAGCCCGCCATGCAGCTGGCCCTCCACGATCATCGGGTTGATCCGCACCCCGCAGTCGTCCACCGCGACGAACCGGCGCACCTGGATCTCTCCGGTGCCCGGGTCCAGGTCGACCACGCAGATGTACGCGCCGTACGGGTAGGTCAGGTTGGGCGGGTTGTACACGGTGCCCGCATCCAGGTGGCCGTCCACCCCGTCCGGCAGCTCCAGCCCGGAGTGCGCGGCCATCGCGATCTCGGCGATGGTCCGGCCCTGCTCCGGGTCGCCGCGCACCTGCCACCGGCCGCCGGCCCACTCCAGGTCCTCGGGCGCGGCTTCCAGCATGGCCGCGGCCACGATCCGGGCCCGCTCCCGGACCTTGCGCGCGGCCACCACGGCGGCCGCCCCGGACACCGGCGTGGACCGGGACCCGTACGTGCCCAGGCCGAACGGGGTGCGGTCGGTGTCCCCGTGCACCACCTCGACGTCGGCCGGGGACAGCCCTAGTTCCTGGGCGACGAGCTGGGCGAACGTGGTCTCGTGCCCCTGCCCCTGGGTCTGGCAGGAAATCCCCAGCACGGCCGTGCCGGTGGGGTGCACCCGCAGGTCGGCGCCGTCGGCCATGCCCAGGCCGAGGATGTCCATGTGCTTGCGCGGGCCGGCCCCCACCCCCTCGGTGAAGAAGCTCAGCCCGATGCCCATGTGCTCGCCACGCGCACGCTTCTCCGCCTGCTCCTGGCGCAGCTTGCCGTAGCCCGCCATGTCCAGGGCCAGCCGCAGCGCCCGCGGGTAGTCGCCGGAGTCGTACTCCCAGCCGGTCGGCCCGGTGTAGGGGAACTGCTCGGGCTGGAGCAGGTTCTGCATCCGCAACCCGGCTGGGTCCATGCCCAGCTCGGCGGCGAGCAGGTCGACCATCCGCTCGACCAGGTACACCCCTTCGGCGATGCGGAACGAGCAGGAGTAGGCGACGCCGCCCGGGGCCTTGTTGGTGTACACGCCGGTGACCGTGCAGTGCGCGGCGCGCAGATCGTAGGAGCCGGTGAAGATGTGGAAGAACCCAGCCGGGAACTTGGTCGGCTGGGCCGAGCCGTTGAACGCGCCGTGATCGGCCAGCACCTGGGCCCGCAGGCCGAGGATCCGGCCGTCCCGGGTGGCCGCGATCTCCCCGTGCATGTGATAGTCCCGGGCGAACGCGGTGGACATCAGGTTCTCCGACCGGTCCTCCACCCACTTGACCGGCTGGCCGGTCACCATCGAGCCGGCCACGGCGCACAGGTAGCCCGGGTAGATCGGCACCTTGTTGCCGAACCCGCCGCCGATGTCCGGCGAGATGATCCGGATCTTGTGCTCGGGCAGCCCGGCCAGCAGCGCGTACATGGTGCGGTGCGCGTGCGGCGCCTGGCTGGTGCACCACACGGTCAGCTTCCCGGACACCGGGTCCAGGTCGGCCACGATGCCGCAGGTCTCCAGCGGCGCCGGGTGCGAGCGCGGGTACAGCATGTCCTGGCGGACGATGACGTCGGCGGCCGCGAACGCCGCGTCGGTGGCCGCCTGGTCGCCGGCCGACCAGTCGAAGATGTGGTTGTCCCGCTGGCCGGCCAGGTCGTCGCGGATCAGCGGGGCGTCCGGGTCCAGGGCCCGGGTCGCGTCGGCCACCACCGGCAGCGGCTGGTAGGCCACGTCGATCAGCTCGAGCGCGTCCCGGGCCGCGTACGCGTCCTCGGCCACCACGAACGCCACTTCCTGCCCCTGGAACCGCACTTTGTCGGTGGCCAGCACGGCCTGCATATCCCGGGACAGCGTCGGCATCCAGGCCAGCTGGCGTTCGGCCAGCATGGCCCCGGTGATAACGGCCCGCACCTTGGGATGCGCCTCGGCCGCCGCGGTGTCCACGGCCAGGATCCGGGCGTGCGCCAGCGGGCTGCGCAGCACGGCCCCGTGCAGCATGCCGGGCAGCGCGACGTCGTCGGTGAACGTGCCCAGGCCGCGGACGAACCGGGCATCCTCCTTGCGCGGCAGCCGGCCGTACGCGCTAGTCATCGGCGTGCTCCGCGGCCCACAGCACCGAGCGGACGATGTTCTCGTAGCCGGTGCACCGGCAGAGCTGGCCGGACAGCGCCTCGCGGATCTCGGCCGGGGTGGGCGCCGGGTTGTGGTCGAGCAGCCAGCGGGCGGTCATCATCATGCCTGGCGTGCAGAACCCGCACTGCAGCCCGTGGCATTCGGCGAAGCCCTGCTGCACCGGGTCGAGCCGGGCACCCGCGGCCAGACCCTCCACGGTGCGCACCTGGCGCCCGTCGGCCATCGCGGCCAGCACCGTGCACGACTTCACCGGCGTGCCGTCCAGCCACACCACACACGCCCCGCAGTTCGACGTGTCGCAGCCCCAGTGTGAGCCGGTCAGCCGCAGCTCGTCGCGCAGGAAGTGGATGAGCAGCAGCCGGGCGGCCACGTCCCGGGTGTAGCCAGTGCCGTTGACCGTCACGGTGATCTGCACGTCAGGCGTCCTGTGCCACCCGGGCCAGTGCCCGGCGCAGCGCCCGGATGGTCAGCTCGCGGGCCAGGTGGCGTTTGTAGTCAGCCGGGCCGCGCTGGTCGGAGACCGGGCGGCAGTGCTCGGCCGCGAGCTGCCCGGCCCGGGCGAAGCTGTCCTCGGTGGCCGGGGCGCCGCACAGGAACTCCTCGGCCCCGGCCGCGGCGAACTGCGGCGCGCCCACCGCGGTCAGCCCGATGCCCGCGTCGGCAATCGTGGTCCCGTCGCTGTCCAGCCACAGCGCCGCGCCGGCCGCGCCGACCGGCCAGTCGCCCACCCGCCGGCCCACCTTCTGGTACGCGCTGCCGCCGCCGGGCCGGATCGGCACCCGGATCTCGCTGAGCAGCTCACCCGGCGCGACCACGGTCTCGTACGGCCCGGTATGGAAATCCCGGGCGGGCACGGTGCGGCTGCCGCCCGGCTGGCGGATCACCATCGTCGCCTTGAGCGCGGCGAACGCCGCGGACAGGTCCTCGGACGGGTCGGCCTGGCACAGCGAGCCGCCGACCGTGCCCCAGTTCCGCACGATCGGGTCGGCGATGACCCGCTCCGCGTCATGCAGGATGGCGAAGTGCTGGCCGGCCGCCGGGTCGGCCAGCAGCTCCGCGTGCCGGGCCAGCGCACCAATGCACAATTCGCCGCCGGTCACCCGGATATAGCTCAGCTCGGTCAGCCCGTTGATGTCGATCAGTGTCTCCGGCTGGGCCAGCCGGAGCTTCATCATCGGGATCAGGCTGTGCCCGCCGGCCAGGATGCGTGCTTCCGGGCCGAACCGGGCCAGCAAGCTGAGCGCATGCTCGACGCTGGCCGCCTTCTCATACTCGACGTGCGCCGGGACCTGCATCCGCCCTCCCTCGGCTGATCCGTTCTTGGCGAGCATAATCAGACCTACCATGACGCTCACCCAGCTGAACGCGTTCGTCCTGGTTGCCCGGCTGGGCTCGGTGACCTCGGCGGCCAATGCCCTGGGGGTCAGCGAGTCGGCAGTGTCCCAGGCGCTCACCGCACTCCGCCAGCACCTCGGCGACCAGCTGGTCAGCCGCGGGCCTGGCGGCATGACGCTGACCCCGGGTGGCTCCCGGCTGCTGGCCACCGCATCGCAGATCGTGGTGCTCGGCGCCGAGGCGCACGCCGCGGTCCGGGCCGCCCAGGGAGCACCGGAACAGCTCCGCGTGGTGGCCACATCGACCCTGGCCGAGTTCGTGGTCAGCCCGCTGATGGAGGCGTTCACCCGGCGGTTCGCCGGCGCGCTGGAGGTGTCGGCCGGGGTGGCGGTGAGCAACGAGATGGGCGTGCTGGTGGCCAACCGGCTGGCCGACCTGGCCATCGGGCCGGAGGTGACCAGTGACCCGGCGCTGCCGGTGGTCAGCGAGCCGGTGTTCCGGTACCGCCTGGTGGTGGTCACCGCGGCCCAGCCCCGGCTGCACGGCGGCCCGCAGCAGTGGCGCTGGCTGGTCGACCCGGCCGGCACCGACCCGGGCAGCGACACCGGGCAGTTGCTGGCCGCGCTCCGGGTGCCGGACAGCATGATCCGGGTGTTCCCCAACCAGACCGCGGCCTGGGCCGCGGCGGCCGCC
>DATCUG010000401.1:0-4259 GCA_036567525.1 Streptosporangiaceae bacterium
GCGGATGCCCCGGCCGGCCAGGACTGGCCTTACAGACTGGCCTTATGAGGCGAACGCGAAGATGGTCGTCGAGACGAAGGTCTTCCCCGGGCCGAGAGTGGTTGTGGGGAAGGCCGGCTCGTTCGGCGAGTTCGGGAAGTGCTGGGTCTCGAACGTGTACCCCGCACCCTGCCGGTAGGTGTGCCCGCTGATACCCACCAGCGTGCCGTTCAGGAAGTTGCCGCTGTAGAACTGCACGCCCGGCTGGTCGGTCCAGACGGTCAGCGCACGGCCACTGCTCGGGTCAAACGCGCGGGCGGCCAGGTTCAGCCCACCCGGCCCGGAGTGACCCGGGTTCAGGATCCAGTTGTGGTCGTAGCCCTGGGCAATGAGCAGCTGGCTCTTGCCGCCGGTCAGGTTCTTGAACCGGGCCGGGGTGTTGTCCGGCGCGCTCACGTCGCTGATCCGCGAGCCGATGGTGTGCGGCGTGCGGAAGTCGAACGGGGTGCCCGCGACCGGGACCCCATGCGCCAGCGGCAGCGGGATCTGGGTGGCGTCGGTCGGCGAGTAGTTGTTCGCGTTGATCTGGACCAACTGGCGGTAAGCCGAGCCCGCCGCCGAGGCCTCGCCAGCCAGGTTGAAGTAGCTGTGGTTGGTCAGGTTGAGCACCGTGGCCAGGTTCGAGCTGTCGTTGTGCGCGTTGTAGTGGATGCCGAGCTGGTTCTTGTTGTTCAGCGTGTAGGTGACCACCGTGGTCAGCTGGGCGGGGTAGCCGGTGCAGGCCCGCGCTTCGCAGCCGGGACTGCCCTTGGGCCCGCTCTGGTCACCGTTGGGGCTGACCAGCGTGAGCTGCACGCCAGCCGAACCCGGGCTCGTCACCTTGTGTGAGGCCCAGACCATGTTGCCGAACCCGACCAGGCCGCCGTGCAGGCTGTTCACGCCGTTGTTGATCTGGAGCGTGTAGGTCTTGCCATTGAGGTGGAACGTGCCCTTGGCGATCCGGTTGGCGTAGCGGCCGACAGTCTCGCCGAAGTACGGGCCGCCGTTGGCGGTGACCGGCGGGCTGTCCTCGGTGACGTAGTCCTTGAGTGTCTTGAAGCCCAGCACCACGTCGGCCTCGACACCGTGCCGGGACGGGACCGTGATCGACTGGGTGATGGCACCGTAGCTGAGGATCTTGACCTGCATGCCACGGCAGTTGGTCAGCGTGTACCGGAATACCGACTTGCCGTTGACGCTGCCGAAGAACTGCTTGCTTACGGTCGGGCTGGAGCAGCCGCCGCCAGCCTGCGGGCTGGCTGAGGCGGCAGTGACACCGAGCGTTCCGGCCACGGCCACCGCGACGGCGGCCGCTGTGCCGAGGCGCACGGCTGACGAGTTCAGCCGTCCTCTCAACACCTGGCGCATGGAGAACTCCCTTCGTTGGGTTTTCCCGGGGACCGGCACAGACGACCCCCCGGGGGCATTGTTAACGCTCACCTATACGACACGCCAGTATTTGAGCGCAGAATGTCCGAACTTTCACCCTGGCCCGGTCATAAATAGCCGACCAGCCGACATACCCGGTGCAAGGTGGCAAAGGTAGTGCGGGCCGCGCCAGCCACAGCGGCAATTTAGGCCACGTACGTAACTCGGGTTACGGTCCCCGCGAGGGCGGCCCGGGCAACCGAGCCGGCCGGCACCGGCCTGCACCGGCCGGGTCCCGGCGGGCTGGCTGGCCGGCCCGCTGCCTAGGCTGCCGGTAACGCGCGGCGGCGCGGGGCGGCTATCGGGAGGCGCGGGTGAGGCAGGAGCAGGCCAGCTCAGATCAGACGGTTGCGCACTTCAACAACGTCAGCCGGGACACGCTGGCCGGCCGGATGGGCGTGACCGTCACCGCGGCCAGCGCGGAGCAGGTCACCGGCACGATGCCGGTGGACGGCAACACCCAGCCGTACGGCCTGCTGCACGGCGGGGCATCCTGCGTGCTGGCCGAGACGCTCGGCTCGCTGGGCGCCGCGCTGACCGCGGGCCCGGGCCGGTTCGCGGTCGGCGTCGAGATCAGCGCGACGCATCACCGCGCGGCGGCCAGTGGCCGCGTCACCGGCGTAGCCACCCGGCTGCACGCGGGCCGGTCCATCACCAGCTACGACATCGTGATCAGCGACGATCAGGGCCGCCGGGTCTGCACCGCCCGGCTCACCTGCCTGCTCCGCGACCAGGTCCCACCGGGCGGCCACGCCGTGCCCGCGAGCGGCTGAGCAGGCCGCGGCGCCGCGGGGCAGGCACTGGCGTTCGGCAGCATGGGCCGCGACCTGGCAGCACGCGGCACAGACCGGAGGAAACCGCACGTGACGGCGCGATTATCACAAACTGGCCAGGGAATGTCGGCCCCTTTGCGCGGCGGGAAGCGGCTCGCTACCGTGGTGGGGCAGAGCCCGGGGAGCTGAGTAGAGAACATGTCGGCCCGGGGAAGGCCGACACGGCACCAAAGGTTCCCCGGGTTCTCTTGAACCCGGGGGAGCGACCAGGTCAGCCCGCCGATGGGGGCTGCGGGTCCGGCTTCCCGGCGACCGCGGCGGCCGGGGACATGGTGCCGTCCAGCACCCGTTCGGCTACCGTCCGCATGGCCAGCCGCTGGTCCATCGAGGTCTTCTGGATCCAGCGGAACGCGTCCGGCTCGGACAGCCCATGCTCGGTCTGCAGCCTGCCCTTGGCCCGGTCGAGCAGCTTGCGCACCTCGAGCCGTTCCTTCAGCGTGCCGACCTCGCCTTCGAGCGCGGACACCTCCTGGAACCGGCTGACCGCGATCTCGATCGCGGGCACCAGATCCGCCTTGGTGAACGGCTTGACCAGGTAAGCCATGGCGCCCGCGTCGCGGGCCCGCTCGACCAGCTCACGCTGGGAGAACGCGGTCAGGATGACCACCGGGGCAATATGCTCGGCCGCGATCTGCTCGGCCGCCGAGATGCCATCCAGCACCGGCATCTTCACGTCGAGGATGACCAGGTCCGGCTGGTGCTGGCCGGCCAGATCCACCGCCGCCTGGCCGTCCGCGGCCTCACCGACCACGGCGTAGCCCTCTTCCTCGAGCATCTCCTTGAGGTCGAGCCGGATCAGCGCCTCGTCTTCGGCGATCAAAACACGCAATGGGGTCTGACTCACGCTCGTGATCGTACCGGCAGCAGGTAGATTAACGCTGCGCCGAGGCCGCTCCCGCGGCCCGGCCACGCCCCGGTAGACCAACAGGCAGAGTCCATGGTCTCAAAAACCATGCAGTGTGGGTTCGAATCCCACCCGGGGCACCGTCCGGGACGCATCTGCCCTGCTCAGGTCCGCTGCGCGGGTCAGGCCAGGGCCGCGCCGAGCGTGGCCGCGCCGCCGGTCGTATGCACCCTTAGCGCGCTGGTCTGGCCCGGGGGGCGCCGGGCCGGCTGCCCGCCACGATGACCACTTTGTCGCCTTTCTCACACCGGCCGATCCGCAGCAGCGCGTCCGCCACCGGATGCCCAGGCCGGCCGGGCACGTTACCTGGGGGCATCAGCCAGTGCTCTCCGGAGTTGCGCAACGACCGAGGCCGGGTCATCGCGCACCGCGAACGCGGGGAAGCGCAGTACCCGCAGCCCGCTGAGCGTCAGGTCGTTTTCCCGGCGCATGTCCGCCCACCATGCCGTCGCCTCCATGTGCCACAGCCCGTCCACCTCGACGACCAGCCGGGCCTGGTCCCAGTAGGCGTCCAGCCAGCGCCGCCGGCCCGCCTGATCACGCCGGATGGCCTGCCGGTCTGGCTCGGGCAGCCGGTAACGCCGGGTCAGCCGGCAGAAGTCCAGCTCGGACAGCGCCTGTGCGCCGCCACGGATGTCGGCCAGCGTGCTGACGATGAGCGCGTGGCGGCGGATGGTCGGAAACCGGCCGAGCTGCGCGGCGATCTGGTCAGGCCGGGTGAGCCCCTGCTGCACTCCGGCCGCCAGGATGGCTCGGGCAGCACTGTCGGTCCGCGCCCACGCCGCCGCGTCCAGCAGCGAACGGGCGATCCGGGTGCGCGGCGGCACGCGAAGCGGATGCACGTCCGCCGTGGTCAGCACCCGGGAGCGGTGCGCCACCAGGCGGGGCGCGGTAACCCGGACCTGGCAGCTGGCCGGTACCACCAGATGGATCGCACGCTCCTCGAAGCCGGCTAACCCGTCGGCCTGGGCGGCGGTCAGCCCGCCGAGGACAGATCGCGGTCCAGCCGCGAGCACCGCGATCCAGAGTTCCTCGTCGTCGTTGACCGGGCCGGAATGAGTGATCACGAGGCCCTG
>DATCUG010000402.1:0-2742 GCA_036567525.1 Streptosporangiaceae bacterium
GCCGCCCGCCGGGGCCGGGCTACCCGCCAGCGCGGTCCGGGTCATAATGGCGGCCAGCTCGGCCCGGCAGGAAATGCCGGCCTTGGCATAGGTGCGGGCCAGATGGTTGTTCACGGTGCGCACCGACAAGTTCAGGCTGGCCGCGATGGCCTTGCTGGTCAGCCCGGACGTGGCCAGCAGCGCGATCTCGTGTTCCCGGCGGGTGAGCGGCAGCCCATCTACCGGCGGGGTGGTGGCGGGAGTGGACCGGGCCGGCCCGGCCCCGGCCAGCCAGCCGGCGATCCGCTGCGCCTTGCCGCGCGGCAGCGTGGCCCGGATCACCTCGCCGTAGATCGGGTGGCCCGGCCGCATGACCTGGCGTGATCCGGAGTAGCCGCTGCTGATGACGCCGTGCCGTTCGGCCTTGTCCACCGCGGCCGGGTCCAGCGCGCCGCGGTTAGCCAGCTCGTTGAGCAGTTCGGCGGGCAGCGGCTCGGCGCAGGCCACCACCTCCAGCGCGGTCCGGCTGCCATCGCCGAGTGCGGCCAGCCAGCTATCCACCACCTCGACCAGCGCGGCCCCGTAGTACGGCTGGTCCCGCCAGCCCCAGCCGGTGTCCTGCCGGACCAGCGCGCCCTCCTCCAGGGCGCCGGCCAGCAACTCGCGGAGCAGCAGCGGGCTGCCGCTGGTCACCCAGTGGATGTGCTGCCGGGCACCGTCCTGTACAGCCGGGCCGAGCGCCTGCCCGAGCAGGTCATCCATGGCCGCGGCGGGCAGCGGGCGCACGGTCAGCCGGCCGGCCAGGCCGTCTTTCCACAGCGCGGCCACGGCGTCCGGGGCGGGCTCACCGGCCTGGACCGCGGCCACCAGGAACACCGCTCCGTGCAGCACGAGATGGTGCAGCAGCGCGGCCGACTCGCGGTCCAGCAGGTGAATGTCGTCGGCCCCGACGACCAGCGGCGGCTGTGCGGCGGGCCGGGCCAGGTGCTCAGCGGCCCGGCGGAGCAGCTCCCAGGGTGGCGCGGCGGCCGGCCCGCCCGCTGGCAGCAGGCTGGACACCGCGCCGAACGGTATCCCGGCCGTGCACCGGGTGGCCGCGACCTGCATCACGTCCCGGCCGGCCCGCCTGGCCCGGTGCAGTGCCTCCCGTAGCAGGCGTGTCTTGCCGGTGCCCGCCGTCCCGGCCAGCACCATCCCGCCCGGGCCGGCGCCTCCGATGGCCGCATCGAGCTGGGCAAGCTCCGCCGCCCGGCCCGTCATCCGCCAGGCTGGCATGATCAGCCTCGTCCCCATCCAGGTCGGGTTGGCGCCCAGCGCAGGAGCCTGCCCGTAACGATCCCCACATATACGTCACGCCCAGGTTGTGCGATCGGTTCACGCGAGGCGGCGCAGGGTAACAATGGCCTGGCTGTGCGGTTGTATTTCAGGACGGCCGCAGGCCGGTTCAGGGCAGCTGCAGGTCCGGCTGGTAGATGTCCAGCCACATGGCCAGGTCCAGGGCGCGTTCCAGGCCGTTGCGTACCGGCATCGGGATGGAGACCGGGTCGGCTTGCACCGCGGTGGTCAGCCAGTCGTGGCTGATCAGCTCGAATACCGGATGACCGGGCCGGGCCAGCCGCTCTTTGGCCTGCTGCTGCAGCGCCGCCGGGTACTGCGCGTCCTGGGTCTGCGGATAGGGGCTCTTCACCCGCTGCGCCACCGACTCCGGCAGCACGTCGCGGACCGCCCCGCGCAGCAGGCTCTTCTCCCGGCCGTCGTAGGTCTTCAGCGGCCACGGCGCGTTGTACACGTACTCGACCAGCCGGTGGTCGCAGAACGGCACCCGGACCTCCAGGCCAACCGCCATGCTCATCCGGTCCTTGCGGTCCAGCAGCATGCGCACGAACCGGGTCAGGTGCAGATAGCACAGCACCCGCATGCGGAACTCCTCCGGTCCCTCGCCCTCGGCCGGCTCGACTTCAGCGACCGCCTCGGCGTACCGGTCGTGCTGGTAACCGGGCAGGTCAAGGTGGCCGACCAGGTCAGGGGTGAACATCGCGTCCGGCACCATGCCCGGCCCGGCCACGCCGGGCATGCTCAGCGCGGCCACCCAGGGGAACGCGCGGGCCCGCTGCACTTCCGGCTGGAAGAACCAGCGGTAACCGCCGAACACCTCGTCGGCGGACTCGCCGGACAGGGCGACGGTGGAGTGTTCCCGGATCGACTTGAACAGCAGGTACAGCGAGGTGTCCAGGTCGCCGAGCCCGGCCGGGATGTCCCGGCAGGTGATCACCGCGCGCCGGATGGCCGGGTCGGCCAGCGCGGTATGGTCCAGCACGATGTCGGCGTGCTCCGAACCGACGTGCTGGGCCACGTCATGCACGAACGGCGCGTCGGGAGTCGGGCGGAAGTCGTCGGCCTTGAAGTTCTCCTGCTGGCCCGCGAAGTCGACCGCGAAACTGCGCACCCGCTCGCCGTGCCCGCCGAGCTCGAGCCCGGCCAGCGCGGTGAGGCAACTGGAGTCCAGGCCGCCGGACAGCAGCACGCAGCGCGGCACGTCGGCGACCAGTTGCCGGCGCACGATGTCGTCCAGCAGCTCGCGGACCCGGGCCGGCCGCCCTCGATGTCGATGACGGCCAGCCGCCGGTGGCCGAGTGCCGCGTGCTGGCTGAACCAGCTGCCCACGTCGTCCGGGCCACGGCAGGCCATGGTGGCCGTCATCGCGTGGATCGTGTCCTGCTCCCGGGTTAAGTCACGGTCGAACCCGATCCAGCCGGTGATGCC
>DATCUG010000403.1:0-3936 GCA_036567525.1 Streptosporangiaceae bacterium
ACGACCGGGTTGCCCTGTCGTCCTACTTCGACGGCGTGCCCGCCGCCGGGCTGGATCTGGTGCCCGACGGCTGTTACGGCGACGGTTATGCGCTGCGGTTCGGTGCGGCGGTGACGGCCATCGACCGGACCACCCGCACCGTGCACACGAGCCAGGGGGACACGGTGGCCTTCGACGCGCTGGTGCTGGCCACCGGCTCCGACCCGTTCGTCCCGCCGCTGCCCGGCGCCGGCCTGCCGGGCTGCTTCGTCTACCGCACCCTGGACGACCTGGACGCGATCCGGGCCGCGGCCGCCCGGCACACCGCGCTGCCGGGCAGCGGAGCCCGCGACGCCCCCATCGGCCTGGTGGTCGGCGGCGGCCTGCTCGGGCTGGAGGCGGCCCGGGCGCTGCAGCTGCTCGGCCTGGCCCCGCACGTGGTCGAGCTGGCCCCCCGGCTGATGCCACAGCAAGTGGACGAGGGCGGCGGTGCGCTGCTCCGGGAGCTGATCGAGGCGACCGGCGTCACCGTGCACCTGGGCACCTCGGTCAGCTCCATCCAGCCCGGCCGGGCGGGGGACCTGCTGGCCACGCTGGCTGACGGCGCGCAGCTGCCAGCGGCCGTGCTGGTTTTCTCGGCCGGGGTGCGGCCCCGGGACCAGCTGGCCCGGGCGGCCGGGCTGGCCGTCGGCCCGCGGGGCGGGGTGCTGGTCGACGCGGGCTGCCGGGGCAGCGACCCAGACATCTACGCGGTCGGCGAGTGCGCGTGCATCGGCGGCCGCGTCTACGGCCTGGTCGCCCCGGGATACGCGATGGCCGAGGTGCTCGCCGACCGGCTCACCGGCGGCGCGGCCAGCTTCGCCGGCGCGGACACGTCCACCAAGCTGAAGCTGCTCGGCGTGGACGTGGCCAGCTTCGGCGACGCGCTGGCCAGCGCCGACAGCGCGCTGGAGGTGACGCTGAGCAACCCGGTCCAGCGCAGCTACGCCAAGCTGGTCGTCTCCGACGACGCGCGGACCCTGCTCGGCGGGGTCCTGGTCGGTGACGCGTCCAAGTACGGCACGCTCCGCCCGCTGGTCGGACGCCCGCTGCCGGGCGACCCGGTGACGATGATCGCGCCCGCGGGCGGCGGCAGCGCAGGCGGTGGGCCGGCCGCGCTGCCGGGCGATGCGCAGGTCTGCTCCTGCCACGCGGTGACCAAGGACACCATCTGCGCGGCGATCAGCAGCCAGGGGCTGGCTGGGGTGCCCGCGGTCAAGGCCGCCACCAAGGCGGGGACCGGCTGCGGCAGCTGCGTTCCGCTGCTCAAGGCGCTGCTGGCCGACAGCGGCGTCGCGGCCAGCCCGGCGCTGTGCGAGCACTTCAGCCAGACCCGGGCCCAGCTGTTCGACCTCGTCCGGGCCGGCCGGATCAGCACGTTCACCGAGCTGATCTCCCGGCACGGCCGGGGCCGTGGCTGTGACATCTGCAAGCCGGTGGCCGCGTCCATCCTGGCCAGCCTGGGCCACGGGCACATCCTGGACGGCGAGCAGGCCGCGCTGCAGGACACCAACGACCACTTCCTGGCCAACCTCCAGCGCAACGGCAGCTACTCGGTGGTACCCCGGATTCCCGGCGGGGAGATCACCCCGGAGCGGCTCATCGTGCTCGGCACGGTAGCCCGCGAGTTCGGTCTCTACACCAAGATCACGGGCGGGCAGCGCATCGATCTGCTCGGCGCCCGGGTGGAGCAGCTGCCATTGATCTGGCGGCGGCTGGTGGACGCCGGGTTCGAGTCGGGGCATGCCTATGGCAAGGCGGTCCGCACCGTGAAGTCGTGTGTCGGGTCCACCTGGTGCCGGTACGGCGTGCAGGACTCGGTGGGACTGGCCATCGAGCTGGAGCTGCGCTACCGGGGGCTGCGCTCGCCGCACAAGATCAAGGCCGGGGTGTCCGGCTGCGCCCGGGAATGCGCCGAGGCCCGCAGCAAGGACATCGGGGTGATCGCGGCGGAGGGCGGCTGGAATCTGTACGTCGGCGGCAACGGCGGCTTCCGGCCGCGGCATGCCGACCTGCTGCTGTCCGGCCTGGACCGGCCCGCGCTCATCCAGGCCATCGACCGGTTCATCATGTTCTACGTGCGCACCGCGGACCGGCTGCAGCGGACCGCGAGCTGGCTGGACTCACTCGACGGCGGGCTGGACTACCTGCGCGCCGTCATCGTAGAAGACAGCCTGGGCATCGGGGCCGAGCTGGATGCGTCGATGGCCCGGCACGTCGGGCAGTACCAGGACGAGTGGGCCGCCGTGCTGGCCGACCCGGAGCGGCTGCGCCGGTTCGCCTCGTTCATCAACGCACCCGGCACGCCGGATCCCGGCATCGCGTTCGTCACCGAGCGGGGCCAGCCGCGCCCGGCCGGCCTGCCGCGGCCGGTGGCCCGGCCGGAGCTGGCGGTGGTCCGGTGACGGCCTGGACGGCGGTGTGCCGGTACACCGAGCTGCAGCCGGAGTGAGCGGCGTGGAGCCGCTGGCCGGGTACACGATCGGGATCACCGCGGCCCGCCGCCGGGAAGAATTCGGCGCCGCGCTGCAGCGGCGCGGCGCGACGGTGAGCTACGCGCCCGCGATCAGGCTCGTCCCGCTGGCCGACGACACCGAGCTGCGCCGGGCGACCGAGCACTGCCTGGCCGCCCCGCTGGACATGGTCGTCGCCACCACTGGGATCGGCTTCCGTGGCTGGATGGACGCGGCCGATACCTGGGGCCTGGCCGAGAAGCTGGCCGAGGCCATCGATGGGGCGACCGTGCTAGCCCGCGGGCCTAAGGCGCGGGGCGCGATCCGGGCCTGCGGGCTGCGCGAAGCCTGGTCGCCGGAATCGGAATCCTGCAGCGAGGTGCTGGCCTACCTGATGGCGTCGGGCGAGCTGGCCGGCCGGCGGATCGCGGTGCAGCTGCACGGCGAGCCGCTGCCTGACGTGGTGCAGACGCTGCGGCTGGCCGGTGCCGAGGTGATCGAGGTGCCGGTGTACCGGTGGGTACCGCCGGAGGACCCGGCCCCACTGCACCGGCTGGTGCAAACGGTGTGCCGGGCCGGCCTCGACGCGGTCGCGTTCACCAGCGCGCCGGCCGCGGCCAGCTTCCTGCGCACGGCGGCCCAGCAGGACTGTGCGGATGAAGTACGGGCCGCGCTGCGCGGGCCGGTGACGGCGGCGTGCGTCGGGCCGGTGACGGCGGGGCCGCTGCACCAGCTCGGTATCCCGGTCATCCAGCCCGTCCGGTCCCGGCTGGGCGCCCTGGTCCGGGAGATCGTCGAGCAGTTGCCGGTGCGCCGGGGCCAGCGGCTGCCAGCGGCGGGGCACACCCTGGACGTGCGCGGGCACGCCGTGGTGCTGGATGACCGGCTGATCCCGCTGAGCGGCGCGAGCATGGCGCTGCTGCGCGAGCTGATCGCCCATCCGGGCCACGTGGTCTCCCGCCCGGACCTGCTCAAGGCCACGCCGGGCGACGGCGGCGACGAGCACGCCGTCGAAGTCGCGGTGGGCCGGCTGCGCACCGCCCTCGGCGATCCGCGCATCATCCAGACGGTGGTGAAACGCGGTTACCGGCTCGCCTACGAACCCGAGCGAGCCGGTAGCCTCCCGGGCGACTGGCGCTACTGAGCCGGCCGGGATAAGTACCTGGTGACCACCGTCCAGCCGGTCATCCCGGCTGGCCCTGGCCCGGCGGGCTATTTGATGATGCCCAGGTAGATCACGCTGAGCAGGCCGAACACGAAGCAGTAGATGGCGAACGGGGTCAGCGTGCGCGTCTGGAAATACTTCATCAGGAAACGCACCGATACGTAGGCGCCGGCGAAGGACAGCGCGCTGCCGAGCAGGATCTGGCCGCGGATGCCGTTGCCTAGGGGGCCCATCAGGTCGGGGATCTTGAGCACGCCCGCGGCCAGGATGACCGGGGTGGCGAGCAGGAACGCGAACCGG
>DATCUG010000404.1:0-3441 GCA_036567525.1 Streptosporangiaceae bacterium
TGTCCTGCATCGGGGAGAACCCCGGGTCACGGCCTGGGCAGCTGGCCATCCAGCTGCGGCTGGCGCCTAGCTCGGTGGCGACGCTGGCCAATTCACTGCGCCAGGCCGAGCTGGTCACCAGGACCGGCGGGGCGGGCGACCGGCGCACCGCGTCGCTGGATCTCACCCCGGCCGGCGAAGCGGCCGTGCAGCGCTGGAAGACGGTGAACGAGCGGCTGCTCACCCTGGCCCTGGGCAGCCTGCCCGAGGCCAGCCGGGGCACGCTGGAAGACGCGCTGCCCGCGCTGGCCGACCTGGCCGGGGCCGTCGACGCGCTGGCCGACGACCCAGGCCAGGAATCCGCCGCCTCCTGACCGGGCCCGGCCCGGGTTACACCGGCGCCTGGTCCGGTTCCCGTGGCGGCCTGACCGCGGGTGCTTCCGCCGGCGGCCGGCTCATCCGCGATGGCCACCAGTTCCACCGGCCGAGCAGCAGCACGGTCGAGGGCACCAGCAGGGTGCGCACCAGGAACGTGTCCATCAGGATGCCCAGGGCCAGGCCGACGGCCAGGTTGACGAACTGGCTGCCGCCCTGGGTGCGCGCCCCGACCAGCGCGAACACGCCGAACGTGCCCGCCAGCACCAGCCCGGCCGAGGTCACGGTGGTCCCGGTCGCGTTCAGCGCCCGGTGCACCGCGTCGCGCAGCGAGAGCTGCTTGGCTTCCTCCCGGATCCGGGTCATCACCAGGATGTTGTAGTCCTCACCCAGGGCCAGCAGGAAGATGAACATTAGGAACGGCAGGATGAAGGTCAGCCCGGCCGACCCGCCGATGTTGATGAACAGCAGCACGGCCAGGCCCAGCGCGGCCAGGTAGGACAGGCCGACCGAGGCGATCAGGTACAGCGGCGCGACCAGGCTGCGCATGACCAGGGCCAGCAGCACGCCGATGACCAGGATCGCGACCGGGATGACCCGGGACAGGTCGCTGTCCGAGATGCTGCTCACGTCATACAGGGCCGGTGCCTCGCCGCCCACCCCGGAGTCCACCGCCCCGATGTCGTGCTGCACCCGGGTGGTCTCGGCCCGGATGGCGGGCACCGCGTCCATGGCCGACGTGCTGGCCGCGTCACCCGCCTTCAGCCCGGTGGCGAACTGCACGGTGTGCCCGTCCGGGCTGACGAACTGGGCCGTCGCCCGGTACAGCTGGTACCCGGCGGCCGGGATCTTCACCGAGGCGGGCGGCACCGCGGGCAGCGCCTTGGCCGGCCCGAGCAGCCGGTGCAGCGCGGCGTACTGGCCTGGGGTCAGCGGGTAGCCGATCGGGTTGAGCGGACCGGCGATCTTGGTGAACAGCCCGCTGCCGGACAGTTCTTGCTCGGCCTTTTGCAGCGCGGCCGGGTCAGCCCAGGCCGGCTGCTTCAGCTTGAAGATGATGTTCGTCGGGTTGGCCGTGCTGCTCGGGAAGTACTTGGTCAGCAGTGCCTGCCCGGCGGCCGAGTCGCTGTGCGCGGGCGCGTTGGTCTCGCCGCCGAAGCCCGCCCCCTTGTAGCCGAACGAGGCGAACGCCAGCCCGCCGAAGATGACCAGCCCGATGCTGAGGATCACCGCCGGGTGCTGGGTGATCCGGCCGGCCACCCGGCCCCACACCCCGATCTTGCCGGTGCCTTCCCGCGTCTTGCTGGGCCAGAACGTGGCCCGGCCGAACACGGCCAGCAGCGCAGGCAGCAGGGTCAGCCCGGCCAGCAGCATGACGCCGATGCCGATGGCCAGCGGGACGCCCAGCGTGGAGTAGATCTGGAATGTGGCCACCAGCAGCGACAGCAGTGCCGCGATCACGGTGGCGGCGGAGAAGGTGATCGACTCACCGACCCGGGTCAGCGAGGTGATCACGGCTTCCTTGGGCTCCAGCCCGCCGCGCAGTTGCTCACGGACCCGGAACACCAGGAACAGCCCATAGTCGGTGCCCGCCCCCAGCACCAGCACGATCAGCAGGATCTGGGCCAGCTGGGACACCTTCAGCCCGGCCTGGGCCGCCTCCGCCACCAGCGGGCCCGCGATGGTAATGGCCACGAACGCCGGGATCAGCGTGACCAGCGGGGCCAGTGCGGCCCGGAAGATCAGCAGCAGCAGGACGATGATGAACAGCACCGACAAGCCCTGGATCTGGTTGCCGGTGTTCCCGGTCTGCTTCTGCTGGTCGACGGCGATCGGGATGGCCCCGGCCAGGTGCACCGACATCCCGGCCGGCGGGCTGGCCCGGCTGATCGCCGAGCGCAGGTTGTCGACCAGGTCGGTCACGGCCTGCGAGTTGCCCTGCGCGACGTTCGACAGCACCTCGACCTGGGCGGCGTGCCCGTTGCCCGACACCCCGAGATCACGCACCACCGTGACGGTCTTCACCTGGTGCAGGTCCGTCTGCAGGCTGGCCAGCCAGGTCTGGTCGGTGGCGGCCAGCGGGGCGCTGCTGCGTGCGGCCAGCACGAGCACCGGCACCTCGTTGGAGCCGCCGAATGGCTTGGCCAGCGTGGCCGCATGCTCGCTGGGCGCGCTGGCCGGCAGGAAGTTGGCGTTGTTGCCCTGGGTCACGCTGGACAGCGAGGGCAGGAAGCGCGGCACGGCCACGGCCGCGATCACCCACGCAGCGATGATGAACCAGCGGAATTTTACGGAGAAGGAGCCGATCCCCCGGAAGACTCTGTCCATATGCACGCGGGCCAGGGTACGGGAGGCCCGCTGAGGGGGCACTGAGATTTCGGCGTCGCGGAGGTTTCCCGGCCGCCGGGACGGGGCGGGCTGGAGTCGCTAAGTGAGGTGGCTGTGACCACTGGGAATAGCCGACCGGGACGCTGGTCACGAGACGGTCAAGTAGAGTCGTTCGCCGTGATCCGCAGCTAACCCGGCAGCTGAAGGTTGGTGATCACATGCGGCGGCACCTGATCGGCCTGGGCTTGGCCATCGCTCTGGCAGCGGCGATCGTCTTCGGCGGCGGCTGGGGCGTGGCCAAGATGACCGCGCTGGCCGCCCACGGCACCAGCCTGACCAGTGTCACCGGGCTCAGCGCGCTCGGCGCGCTGCTGCTCACCGGGCTGTTCCTCGGCATCCTGCTGGTGGCCCCGGTCTCGCCGCTGAGCACCCTGCTGCCCGGGCTGGCCCTGCTCGGCTGGACCGGGCTGCTGGCGGTGAACACCCAGCTGGGCAACCGGGTGATGGCGGTGCACACCAGCCAGGTCGCGGCCGGCGTGCACCTGCTGCTGACCGACGGCGTGCTGGCGCTGCTCGGCATGGTGCTGATCTGCCCGGCGTTCGTCCCGACGCGGTGGCGGCCGGCCAGCGAGACCGACCTCGGCCTGGACCGCGGCAGCGGCGACGACGACGAGGCGCCCGGCCTGCCCACCCCGACCCGGCTGCTGTCCTGACCGTCCGCTGTCCTGACCGTGCTGTCCTGACCGTCGGCTGTCCTGG
>DATCUG010000405.1:0-5607 GCA_036567525.1 Streptosporangiaceae bacterium
GGCCGGACCACACGGGCCGGCGCCTGTTGCCTGGGGCCGCGCGCCGCGCGGGTGCGGGCGCGGCCCCGGGCAGCCCGCCAGCCTGCGGGTGGCTGACGGGAGACAGCGGATCCAGCCAGCTGGGTGGCGGGGGAATGGCCCGGCTGCGGCTGGTGGCGGACAGCTCTGCAGGCAGCCAGGACTCCGCCATGCCCGGTGCCGGGGCGGCCGCGGCCCGCTCGCTGGGCGGTGACTCGGCCACGGACACGGCGCCCAGCGGCGGGGTGCCGGTGGACCCGAGGCGCAGCGGCGCGCTGTCGAATGGTCCTCGCTCGGCTGGTGCCGAGCCGGCTGGGGATGAACCGAATGGCACCGGGGTGACCTGTGTTCCGCAGCCTGCGCAATAACGGGGCGACTCGCCGACCGGTATCCCGCAGTTCGGGCAGAACCGCATAGCGTGCTCCCAAAGGCTCCCTCAAGCCCTGCGCCTGATGTGGCCATTGTGATGCTGATCCGCGCCATTTCGGAACACTCGGGAACGTCCTGTTAGTGGCCCGTAATTGTTACTCGCGAGTAGCTTCTCGCCAGCTTATCCCGGCCACCCCGAACGCGAAAAAGCAGGTCAGCCGCGGTCTTCCAGCAGCGGCCGCCGTGGGTCGCGGGCCGGCTTACCAGGCTGACCGGCCGCGCGGCGGCGCCGCCAGGCGATTCCGGACAGCGCTTCCAGCACCACCCGGCTAGCCAGGAACGCAGTGACCTCCGCGTGATCGTACGGTGGGGCGACCTCGACCACGTCCAGGCCGGCCACCGGCAGCTCCATGGTGATCCGCCGGACCGCGTCCAGCAATTGCCGCCCGGTCAGCCCGCCCGGTTCCGGCGTGCCGGTGCCGGGCGCCATCCCCGGGTCGACCACGTCGACGTCGACGGAGAGGAACACGCCGTCGCAGTCGTCGACCGCGATGCGGAACGCTTCGGTCAGGCACTCATCCAGGCCACGCGCGACGACTTCGGTCATCTCGAAACTGCGCATGCGCTGGCCGGCCATCCAGTCCAGGGTCTCCGGCTCGGGCCAGTAGCCGCGCAACCCGATCTGCAGGAAGCGGTCGCCGCGCACCGCGCCGGACTCGATCAGCCGGCGCATCGGCGTGCCATGCCCGTACAGCGAGCCGAATTGGGTATCGCCGGTGTCGGCGTGCGCGTCGAAGTGGATGACGGACAGCCGTCCCCAGCCCACGTGCCGGGCCACACCGGTCGCGTCCGGGTACGCGATCGTGTGGTCACCACCGAGGATGACCGGGATCGCGCCACCCTCGGCGGCCCGCTGCACCGCTTCCTCCAGGCGGCGCAGCGACAGCTCGGTGTCGCCGGACGGCATCTCGATATCGCCCGCATCCGCCACCCGGAGTTCGGTCAGCGGGTCCACGCCCAGGGCCAGATGAGGCCGCGACCCGTCGTGCGGCAGGTAGTCGGTGAACCGGATGGCCTGCGGGCCGAACCGGGCGCCCGGCCGGTGCGAGGTCCCGCCGTCGAATGGCGCGCCAATGATCAGGATGTCGGCACCGGCCCAGGAGGACGGGTCGGCCAGATCGGCCCGGGGCACGCCGAGGAAGGTAGCGTCCGGTCCATACATCCCACCTAGCCGTGCCATGACTTCTCCCCAGGTCATCGGTGCATTGTCAGCTGCGCCAGTATGCCCGCCCGGACCCGGGCCAGCCCAGGCCCTCAGTTGCAGGCGTGATGGTAGGGGTGATAGCCGCGCGGCTCGGCCCCGATCAGGAAGCCGTTCCCGTGCTGGCCCAGGAACAGGGTGATGGCCCAGTAGGTGCAGCCCGTCACGCCCTGGCCGGGCACGGGCTGCTGCGTGCTGGTGAACGTCACCGTGGCCGCGAGGCGGTGCCCGGCCGCCGTGCCCAGGCCGACCAGGCTGGCGTCGGAGTCCCGGGTGGTCTTGTACCCGCTGGCGAAGCCCGCCGGGCTGAGCTGGCGCCGCACACTGGGCAGGAACGTGCTCGCGTACTGCCCGAAATTGTGCGCGTTGATGGCCGTGAAGTACGTCACCAGCAGGCCGTCCACCTGGCTGGCTGCCGGATTGTGGCTGAGCCCCGGCGCGATCAGCACGGTGAAACCGCGCCCCGGGGTGGCCGCCGGTGAGCTGGCCGGGGTGGCGGTAGCGGGGTGCCCCGAGCGGGCGGGCCGCGGCCTGGGCGTGGCCGGGCGGGCGGCCCCGGTGGTCTGGCTGCTGCTGGACAGCCGGGCGCCTGAGTCCATCCGCTGATGGTGCCCGAACGCGCCCCATGCGGTCACCCCGCCGGCCAGCAGCGCCACCGCGGCCAGGGCGGCACTGATGATCTGCGCCCGGCGCCCGGCCGAGGCGTGCCGGGGATCGGCCGATGGGTAGTGCAGCCGGCCGCCCTGGCTGGTCTGGCCCCAGTCGCCGTCCGCGGGCGGGTCGTCCACCAGCAGCGGCATCACGCTGGTCTCCGCCTCACCGCCGGCGAACCAGTCATCCACGGCGTCCGGCTCGGACCAGTACGGATCGTCTTCCCACCACGGCGTGGGCCGGGCATCAGCTGGCTCCGCCGGATCCAGCGGCGCCACACACCGGGTGCAGTAGCGCTGCTGCCCGGTCGCGACGTTTCCGCACCTGGTGCAGATCCTCATGGCGATCCCGCCGGCACGCTAGCTCCCTCCCCCCGTTGGTCCTGTCCCCCGGCGGTAAGGTACGCGAAACGGGCAGTTCGCGTGATATGCCACGCTGTCCCCGGTAATGATGCCTAGCCCGCCGTATCGCGTCGGTATCGTCCCGGCCAGCCGCATCGCGTCGGTATCGTCCCGGCCAGCCGCGCGGCCGGGTCGGCGTGGTGGGCCCGCGGACCGGGCTGGCAGGATCGGACCGTGCCCGGACGTGCTGCCGCCCTCGACGAACTCGATGAGCGGATCGTCGCCGCCCTGGTCGCGGACGCCCGGGCCAGCTACGCCGACATCGGGGCCCAGGTGGGCCTGTCCGCGTCCGCGGTCAAGCGGCGGGTGGACCGGCTGCGCTCGTCCGGGGCGATCACCGGGTTCACGGTGACCGTGGATCCAGCCGCGCTGGGCTGGACCACCGAGGCGTACGTGGAGCTGTTCTGCCTGGGCCGGACGTCGCCGAGCAGCATCGGGGCCGCGCTCAGCAAGTACCCGGAAGTGACCGGAGCCTGTACGATCACCGGCGAGGCTGATGCGCTGCTGCATATCCGGGCGGCTGACGTGCAGCATTTCGAGCGGGTAGTGGAACAGATCGTCGCGGAGCCGTTCGTGGTCCGCACCCGCAGCGTAATCGTGCTCTCGCGATTGGTCAGCCGGACCGACATCCAGCCACGGGGTGACGCCGGGCGGTAAGCACAGATCGCCGGCTCCCCACCAGGGGGTGGCAAATTCGCCTCGAATCCGTAATAAACCCGGCGATGGCCTGGTCGCCGCGGCTACAGTCGAGCCCATGCCTGACCGTGACCTGGATCCGTCCGCCAGCACCGCCCAGTTCCGCGCGTTCGCGGACGGGCGCTCCGGTGCTGACTCCGCGCCGTGGCAGATGCGCGCGCCCCGTAACCGGGTGGCCGTCCTCGCTGCCGTTGTGGTCGGCGTGGCGGTGGTCCTGTTCCTGATTGCCCTCCTGGTCATCGGCTAGCCAGCCGAGTTCTTTCCGCCCCGTAATTCCCCGGCCAATTCTGATAACTGGGGATACGTGCGAAATTTAGCTGCCCAGAGCACCCCTCCCCGGCGCGGCCCGCAGGAACAGGGCAGGATGAGCAGACATGAGGGTCCGCGACGCTCTGCCGCACCGGCCTGACCGGCAGGATGACGGCGAGGAAGCGCACCGGCTAACCGCGCTGGAGGGCCTGGCCGCTCTCTCGCTCGACGCACTCTCCTCCGTCGCCTACGGCCCTGAGGCCATCGTCATCGTGCTGGCCGCGGCGGGCACCGCTGGGCTGGACTACACGCTGCCGGTCACCTTGGCCATCGTCGTGCTGCTGGCCGTGCTGGTCATCTCCTACCGGCAGGTCATCGCGGCGTTCCCGGGCGGTGGCGGCGCCTACGCGGTGGCCGGCCGGCACCTGGGCCGGCCGGCCAGCCTGGTCGCGGCCGCCTCGCTCACCGTCGATTACATCCTGAACGCCGCCGTCGGCGTCTCGGCCGGGGTGGCCGCGCTGACGTCCGCTTTTCCCGCCCTGTACGGCGGGCGGGTGTGGCTGTGCCTGGGTGTGCTGGCGGTGATCACCGGGGTCAACCTGATCGGGGTGGCCGAGTCGGCCCGGGTGTTCATCGTGCCGACGATCCTGTTCATCCTGGCCATCGCCGTTGTCATCGTCAGCGGTCTGCTCCGCTCCCATCCGCTGGTCCCGCCAGTCGGCCACCTGCCCTCGGTGGCCGAGTCGATTGGCATCCTGCTGCTGCTCAAGGCGTTCGCCTCCGGCTGTTCGGCGCTGACCGGGGTGGAAGCCATCGCGAACGCGGTGCCCGAGTTCAGGCAGCCGAGAGCGCGCCGGGCCCAGCACACCGAGATGATGCTGGGGATAATCCTGGGTCTGCTGCTGATCGGCATCGCCGTGCTGATCAGGAAGTTCCACATCACCCCGTCGGCGACCACCACGACGCTGGCTCAGCTCGCGGCCGCTGGCGTTGGGCATAATGTGCTGTTTTACGGTATTCAGCTGATCACGACGGTGCTGCTGGCGCTGGCCGCGAACACGTCGTTCGGTGGCCTCCCGGTGCTGGCCGGCCTGCTGGCCAAGGACAACTACCTGCCGCACATGTTCGCGCTGCGCGCGGAGCGGCAGGTGTACCGGTACGGGATCAGCGTGCTGGCCGGGGCGGCGGCCGTGCTGCTCGTCGTGGCCAGGGGAAATACCCAGGCGCTGATCCCGGTGTTCGCGATTGGCGTGTTCGTCGGGTTCACCCTGTCCCAGGCCGGCATGGTGCGGCACTGGCACGAGCAGCACGGCCCGGGCTGGGCCGGCCGGGCGTGCATCAACGGGCTGGGCGCCGTGCTGACCACGGCCGCGCTCGGCGTCGAGCTGGTCAGCAAGTTCGCCGAGGGTGCCTGGCTGATCGTCATCGTCATCCCGCTGCTGGTGCTGCTGTTCGAGCGGATCCACCGTGCTTATGCGGGGATCGGGCAGCTGCTGGAGCTGGGCCGGCTGCCGGACCCGCCGGAGCGGATCCCGGCGCTGGCCATCGTGCCGGTGGCCGGGCTGTCCCGGCTGACCCGGGAGGGCGTGTCCGCCGCGCTGTCGCTGGCCGACGAGGTCGTGGCCATCACGGTCTGCTACACCGATCCGGACGACCAGGAGCAGCATGAGCGCTTCCGCGACCGGTGGCAGGCCTGGCATCCGGGCGTGCCGCTGGTCACCTTGCCCACCGTGCACCGGTCGCTCGGCCCGCCGGTCGCGGACTATGTCCGGGCGCGCGAGCTGGAGGATCCACACCGGCGGGTGGTAGTGATCATCCCGGAGGTGCAGCCCGCGCACTGGTGGCGCTGGTTCCTGCACAACCAGCGGGGGTCGGTGCTGAGCCGGGCCATCACCAGCGGCACCGACAACGTGGTGATCTGCCGGCTCCGGTTCCGGCTGGCCCGTCTCGCGCCGGACGAGG
>DATCUG010000406.1:0-6091 GCA_036567525.1 Streptosporangiaceae bacterium
CGCTCCGGGGCGGCCCGGTGGGCCGGGCGCCAGACCGCGGCCACCGGGATCTGCTCGCCGCCGGCCACGCAGAACCGGGCCTGCACCGCGGCGCCCTCGGTGCACACCCGCACCGGGCTGAACAGCCACAGCGTGTGCGCGCCGCCGGTGAGCTGGATGGCGCCGCCATGCCGCCGGACCCGGGGCGTGGTCAGCCCGTACTCGAACCGCGGGGCCAGCGTCATCCGCATGTCGACCCGGCCGGTCACCCCCTGGACCAGCCGGATTAGCACCGGGTCGGCACCGCGCACCGGCATCAGGTCGGCCACCCGGACGGTGCCCGAGGCGGTGGCGAACTCGGTCTCCAGCACCAGGGTGCCGGGCAGGTACCGGCGCCGGACCCGGCCGACCCGGCCGGCCGGCGTGATCTGCCAATGGCCGTTCCGCTCGTCGCCGAGCAGCGCGGCGAAACAGGCTTCGGAGTCGAACCGGGGCAGGCACAGCCAGTCGATGGAGCCGTCCCGGCTGATCAGCGCGGCCGTGTGCAGGTCACCGACGAGTGCGTACTCCTCGATCGGTGCCGGCATGCGCGCCAGGCTGGCTGGCCCGCCGCCGATCGTCGTCATCCCCCACGGGTGACGCGCGGGCCGCCGGGGAAGGCGAATGTGGGGGCGGAGCGGACGCCGGCCCTGCCCGGGCGCTGCCCGCGAGGGAGGTAGCAAGCCGATGACACAGCCAGACAAGCCGGCCGCGGCGGCGAAGAAGGCTAGCCGGGGCACGACCGCGAAGCGGAGCAGCACGGCCAGCCGCGCTACCCGGAGCAGGACCAGCGGGACCAGGACCCGGAGCGTCGCGGCGGCGGCCCGGGCGGCGACCAAGCCAGCCGGGAACTCGTCCGCGGCCGCGTCCCGGCTGCCCAGCGGGGTGCCGGAAGCGGCGCTCAAGGGCGTGGTCCAGCCGCGCAGCCAGGCGACCGGCCTGGAGGCCCCGACCAGCCGCCTCAGCCCGGCCGAGCGGCGGGTCCGCGGCAAGGCGGCCCGGGCCCTGGTGCCGCGGGAGAAGCACGCCGAGTGGCAGCCGCCGGCCGGCCGGCCCGACCCGGTGGCGCTGCTGGAATCCCAGGCCGCCTCGCGGGTCCCGGACCTGATCCCGGTCCGCTACGGCCGGATGATGGAAAGCCCGTTCACCTACTACCGGGGCGCGGCGCTGCCGATGGCCAGCGACCTGGCGCACACCCCGTCCACCGGCCTCATCGTGCAGGCCTGCGGGGACGCGCACCTGTCCAACTTCGGGATCTTCGCGTCGCCGGAACGCAAGCTGCTGTTCGACGTGAATGACTTCGACGAGACGCTGCCCAGGCCGTGGGAATGGGACGTCAAGCGGCTGGCCGCCAGCATGGAGGTGGCCGCGCGGAACAGCGACTTCAGCGACAAGGACCGCAAGAAGATCCTGCTGGCCACCGCGTTCGGGTACCGGAACACGATGCGCAACCTGGCCGGGCTGGGCAATCTGGATGTCTGGTACACCCAGGTGGACATCGAGGAGCTGCGGACTCAGTTCGCCGACCGGCTGACCGCGCGGCAGCGCAAGGCGGTGGACAAGGGGCTGGTCAAGGCGCGGACCCGGGACAGCACCCAGGAACTGCGCAAGCTGACCACGACCGAGAACGGCCGCCCGCAGATCGTGCCCGACCCGCCGGTCATCGTCCCCGTTCGCGACCTGCTCGGCGACGAGTTCAAGGATGTCGACATCCCGAGGATGATGAGCAGGCTCATCGGCCAGTACCGGCGCAGCCTGCAACCCGACCGGCGGGTGCTGCTCGAGCAGTACGAGATCGTCGACATGGCGCACAAGGTGGTCGGCGTGGGCAGCGTCGGCACCCGCTGCTGGATCGTGCTGCTGCTCGGCCGGGACGAGACCGACCCGCTGTTCCTGCAAGTCAAGGAAGCCCAGGACTCGGTGCTCTGCGAGTACGCGTGGACCAGCAAGTACGACAACCAGGGCGAGCGGGTGGTCAACGGGCAGCGGCTGATGCAGGCGGCCAGTGACATCTTCCTCGGCTGGCAGCGGACCACCGGGCTGGACGGCAAGCTGCGGGACTTCTACATCCGGCAGCTGCGCGACTGGAAGTTCTCGGTGGACATCGGCACGCTGATCCCGAAGGGCATGCGGCTGTACGGCCAGCTCTGCGGGGCCACCCTGGCCCGCGCGCACGCCCGGTCCGGCGACGAGATCGCGATCGCCTCCTACCTGGGTAACTCGGCCGCGTTCGACAACGCGATCGCCGAGTTCGCGGCGGCTTACGCGGACCAGAACGAACGCGACTACCAGGCCTTCACCGCGGCCATCGAGGACGGCCGGCTGCATGCCGAGCGCGGGGTTTAGTGGCCGAGCGCAGCGGGAGGAAGCTTGCTGCATGTGCGGGTGGTCAGCCCGGCCGAGCTGACCGGGCCGCTGCTGGCCAGGCTGGCCGGGCACTCCGGTGTGCGCAACCTGGTGCTGCTGCCGGCCACCGCACAGCTCCCCGACGGCGACGCGGTCCAGTTCGATCTGCTGAACGACAGTGCCAACCCGGTGCTGCACGACCTGCGCAGCCTTGGCCTGGACCGGCGCGGCTCGGTCACCGTCGGCGAGGTGAATGTCGCGCTGGCCGGGCCACCCACCCCGGCGGCTGAGCGCCGGTACGCGCGCCGGGAGCAGGTGCCGGTGTGGGACATGGTCGAGGGCGTGATCCGCGCCAACGCGAGCTACCCGCCGAGCTTCTACCTGCTGCTGATCATCGCCGGGCTGATCGCCGCGGTCGGCATCCTGACTAACTCGCAGATCCTCATCGTCGGGGCCATGGTGGTCGGCCCGGAGTACTTCGCGATCATCGCGACCGCGCTGGCGCTGAGCACCGTGGGCGGCAGCCGGCGGGACTGGACCGAGGTCCGGGTCTCGCTGGCCGCGCTGGGCAACGGCTTCCTGGCCGCGATCGTGCTGACGTTCCTGTTCGGCCTGGCCGTCCGGGGCGCCGGGCAGGTGCCTGCCTCGTATCAGCACGGCGTCCGGCCGGTGGCGGAACTGATCAACTCGCCGAACGTCTACTCAGTCATCGTGGCCGTGCTGGCCGGCCTGGTCGGCGTGATATCGCTGACCGAGGCCCGGGCCAACGCGCTGATCGGCGTGTTCATCTCGGTCACCACGATTCCCGCGGCCGCCGCTATCGGCCTGTCGGCGGCGTTCGGCGACTGGACCAGCGTCCAGGGGTCGGTGTTCCAGTTGCTGCTCAACGTGGTGCTGCTGATCGTGGTGGGCGCGGCCGGGCTGACCGGGCAGCGGATGATCTGGCGCCGGCTGGCCAGCCGGCCGGCCGTCACAGAATCGCGATCGGGTTGACCGGGGAGCCGGTGCCCGCGGGCAGCCGCAGCGGGGCGATCACGCACAGGAAGGACCACCGGCCCGCCTCCTCGCAGGCCGGCACCAGCTCGGCGAAGTCCAGGTAGTCGAGCAGGTGCACGCCCAGCGCGTTGATAGCCAGTATGTGCACGGGGAAGTCCACCTTGTCCGCCGGATTCCCCGCACTGTCGTTGTTGCTGTCGCTGCCGAGCACCGCGACCCGCCGGTCGGCGATGAACTCCATGGCCGCCGGGTGCAGCCCGGCCCGCTCGCTGGCCGCGTCCCACGGGCCCACCTGGCGGCGGCGCAGCCGGTGCCCGACCCGGACGAACAGCAGATCGCCGCGCCCCACCCGGACCCCCTGGGCGTTCTCGGCCGCGGCCAGGTCGTCCGCGGTCACATGGTCACCCGGCTCCAGCCAGGGCACCCCGCGCAGCCGCGGGATGTCCAGCAGCACGCCGCGCCCGGTGATGCCGTCCTTGGCCACCTCGACGGTCAGTTCCCGCGCCCCGTCCGGGGTGACCGCATCAGCCGGCACCCCGTTGTACAGGTGGCCGTCGTACATGACATGGCACAGCGCGTCCAGGTGGCTGTCCGCGTTGCCGTGCACGTTCATCTCCACCCGGTCCATGGCGAACGCCAGCCCGGCCGGGGGAGCGTCCTGCCCGGTCCCGGTCATCGGGTGCCGGGCCGGGTCCGGGTTGTCCGGGGCGGCCGTGGTGGCCACTGGGGCGGCCATGCTGACGTGGCGGCCCAGCCGGACTTCGGCCGTCGCGGCCCGCACCTCGGCCGGGGTGATGTAGTTGAGCGCGCCCCGCCGGTCCTCCGGCCCCCAGGGCAGCTGCCCGCGCAGCCGGTCATACAGCTCCCGGAAGCCGGCCTCGGTCAGGGCTGCGGTAGATCTAGAGTGCATCGACACCTCCACAGAAAGAGGCCCGATGGCCCCGGAACGGCTGGTAGCCGTGAGCTACCCGGTTGATCGCGAACTCACCACGGTGAACACCGACGTGCTCGGCGGCAGCGCCACGGTGCGCTTCCTGGCCGGGCTCGGCGCCGATGAGCAGCTCGCCGCGCTGCGCGAGGCGACCGCGCTGATCGGCTGGCAGCTCAGCCGCGAACTGCCGGACGGCGGCCTGGCCAGCGCGCCCGGGCTGGACTTCGTCCAGCTGCTGTCGGCCGGGCTGGACAGCGTCGACTTCACCGCCATCCCGGACCGGGTCATCGTGGCCGGCAACGTCGGCGCGTACGCCGGCCCGATCGCCGAGCATGTCATGGCGATGACGCTGAGCCTGGCCAAGCACCTGCTGGCCGAGCACGCCGCGCTGGCCCGCGGCCAGTTCGACCGGCCGGCCCACTCGCGCACCCTGCACGGCGCGGTGTGCGGCATCCTCGGCTTCGGCGGGATCGGCCAGGCCACCGCGCGGCTGATGCGCGCGTTCGGCGCGCGCATCCACGCGGTGAACAGCTCCGGCCGGACCGCCGAGCCGGTCGACTGGGCCGGCACCCTGGCCGACCTGGACCAGGTGCTGGCGGCCGCGGACGTGCTGGTCATCTCGCTGCCGCTGACCACCGGCACCCAGGGGCTGATCGGCGCGCGGGAGCTGGCCCTGATGCGGCCGGACGCCATCCTGGTCAACGTGGCCCGCGGCGCCATCGTGGATGAGCAGGCGCTGTATCAGCACCTGGCCGCCAACCCGCGGTTCTCGGCCGGCCTGGACGCCTGGTGGGACGAGCCGCGCGGTGGGGGCGCGTTTCATACCAACTACCCCTTCTTCGAGCTGCCCAATGTGCTGGGCTCCCCGCACAACTCCGGGGACGTGCCCGGCATCGAGGAGTTCGCCGCGCGCCGGGCCGCCGAGAACGTGCGCCGGTTCCTGCGCGGCGAGCCGGTCACCGGGGTAGCCCGCCGGGCCGACTACGCCGGCTTCCGCTGAGTATCCGGGTCGGCCGTCGCGTACACGTCGGCCACCCGGCCCACCTCCCGGCTGGTCAGCGTGCGTTCCCGGCGCAGGTCCCGGGTGAACGCCAGCCACCAGGACAGCACCGCCCCGAACCGGTTGCGGAACCCGGTCATGAACGCGATGTGGATGAACAGCCAGCCCAGCCAGCCGATGAAGCCGGACAGGTGCAACTGGCCGGCCGACATCACCGCGGACCCGCGGGAGATGTACGCGGCCGACCCGAGGTCGCGGTAGCGGAACGGCTCGGGCAGCGGCTGGCCCGTCTGCGCGTGCTTGATCCGGCGCGCCGCGTACAGCCCGGACTGCATGGCCACCTCGGCCACCCCGGGCAGCTTGTCCAGGCTCATCACGTCCCCGGTGACCAGGATCTCCGGGTGGCCGGGGATGGTGCAGTCCTGGCCGACCACGATCCGCCCGGCCCGGTCCTGCTGCGCGCCGGTGGCCTCGGCCACCGCCCCGGCCAGCGGCGGCGCCTCGACGCCCGCGGTCCACAGCACGTTCCACGTGTCGTACCGGGTCACCTTGCCATCGTGGTCCTTGACCTCCAGGCCGTTAGGGTCCACATGGGTGACGATCGAGCCCATGTGCAGCTCGACGCCCAGCTTGCCCAGGTCCCGGGCGGCCAGGGCCGACAGCCTGGGGCCGAACATCGCCAGCGGCGCCTCGCCGCCGTCGAACAGCAGGACCCGGGCGTCCTCGGGCTTGATGTGCCGGTACTCGCGGCGCAGCGTCTTGGTCGCGACCTCGCGGATCAGCCCGGCTAGTTCGACGCC
>DATCUG010000407.1:0-5422 GCA_036567525.1 Streptosporangiaceae bacterium
AGCCAGCCCTGCCGGACGCACCGGCCGCCCAGCCACCCATGCCAACCGCCGAGCCAGCCCCATCAACCGCCGAACCCGCCGCACCGGCCGCACCCACCCCGCCCGCGCCAGTCGTGGTGGTCCGGGGCGGCACCGGCACCCGGCCGGCCGCCGTCGAGCGGGCCATCGGCGCCCCCGGGCAGCTCCCCGGCGGGACCAGCTGGCGGGAACACGTCCGGGTGGTGCCCGGCGGGCACGGGCCGGGCCGCCCGGACATGGAGCGGCGGGACCGGGCCCGGGTGCTGCTGCCGATCCGCGGCTCCAGGCTGATCGTGGTGCTCGGCTGCACGGTCGGCGCCGGGCAGACGGTGACCACGCTGATGCTGGCCGACGTGCTGGCCAGCCTGCGCACCGAAGCAGTAGCCGCGCTGGACCTCAACCCCGGCCAGACCTCACTGGCCGAGCTGGCCGGCAGCCGCCCGGCCGCCACCGCGCGCGGCCTGCTAGCCAGCCAGCAGCCCAGCGGACCGGGCAACCCAGGCCCGGGCAGCCCCGGCCCGGACCAACCCGGCCCGCGGAACACCGGGAAGCTGGACCTGATCGCGCACGACACGATCGGGGACGGGCGGCCGGACCTGACCGACGCCGAGTACGCCCGGCTGATGCAGATCCTGGCCAGCCGGTACCCGCTCACCCTGGCCGACCCGGGGGCCACCGCGGTGGGCCGGGTGATGGCCGCCGCCGACCAGCTCGTGCTGGTCGCCCCGGCCAGCGTCGACGCGGCCCGGGCGGTGGCGATGACGATGGAGTGGCTGGACGGGCATGGCTACAGCGACCTGGTCACGAGCGCGATCGCGGTCATCAACGGGGTGAGCAAGCGCAGCATGACCCATGTCGAACAGGCCGAACTCGTCGTCCGCGGGCGGCTCAGGGCCATCGTCCGGGTGCCCTGGGATGATCACCTGGGCGCGCCCCGGGACGAGCGGGATTCCGGCGCCGCGTCCCGGTTCGGCCAGCTGCGGCCGCCGGTGCAGCACGCCTACACCGCGCTGGCCGGAGTGCTCGTCTCGGCGCTCGCGGTAGAACCCGCCCGGCCGCACGGAGCGGCCACATGAGCTCACGGACCCGGAGCCGCGGCCGGTCGCGGCTCAGCTTGCGCTACTTCGACGACCGGATCCTGCTCACCGAGTCGCACGCCTGGGCCTACTACCGGCTGCCCACCCAGCCGTATGAGTTCATCACGCCGCAGGACCGGGAAGCGCTGGCCACCAACATCACCGTGGCGCTGGCCGCGATCCGGATGCCGGACGCCGAGGTGCACCTGCGCACCGTGCACCGCTCCTACCCGGCGGCCGAGTGGGCCGCCCAGCTCGACGCCACCTCGGACGGCGGCCCCGGCTGGCGCGGCTACCTGGACGAGATGTACCGGCACGTCTGGGCCAAGGACTTCTGGACCAAGGAGGTCTACCTGGGCGTCCGGCTCGGCCAGCGGGGCATGGGCGCCCAGCTGTCCGGCGGCGTGTTCGCCCAGTTCCTGAACGCCTACCGGGCCGGCGAGCAGACGATGGGCCTGAACGACGAGGCGCTGTCCAACACCGAGATCAACCGGTGGACCGACCACGCCGAGCGGCTTGGCCGGGCGCTGTCGGCCAGTGCGCTGGCGGCCCGGCACGCGACCAGCGACGAGATCGCCTGGCTGGTCCGGCACACGCTGATGGGCACGGCCGGTGACCCGCGGCCGTCCGCCGCGCGCCGCCGCCGCTGGGGGCCAGGCGAGATCGAGGCGCTGTACGAGGGCCAGGTGCACAACGGCCGCTCGATCCTCGGCCTGGAGCACGCGCAGGGGGAGTCGTACGCGGCGTTCCTGTCGTTCTCACGGTTCCCCGACGTGATGTCGTTCCCGGACGGCGAGCCGTGGCTGCACTTCGCCGACTCGCTGCCGTTCCCGGTCGAGATCACCTCCCGGATGCGGCTGATCCCGCCGGCCAAGGCCAGCAAGGACGTTGGGCGCAGGCTGGCGCACGCCCGAGACATGGACGCGCACATCCGGGAAGCGGGTGTGGACGCGCCGCTGGCGCTGCAGGAGCAGCTGGTGGCGGCACGGATGCTGGAGCACGGCATCACCAAGGAACGGCTGCCGTTCGTGTACGGATGGCACCGGCTGATGGTCACCGCGCCGACCCGCGAGCTGTGCCAGCGCCGGGTCGAGGCGGTGGTGGAGCACTACCGGGACATGGGCATCGACGTGGTGAACTCCACCGGTGACCAGTTCTCGCTGCTCCGCGAGTCGCTGCCGGGGGACCGGGTCCGGCTGAGCTCCTACGTGCAGCGCCAGCCGCTGTACACGATCGCGGGCGGGGTGCCGACCGCCACCGTGGGCCTGGGCGACCGGCCCAGCCACGACAACGGCTGGGTGGGCCCGTACATCGGCGAGACGCTGGGCCGGGCGCGGTCGGTGGTGCACTTCGACCCACTGCTGGCCGCGGCGCTGAACCGGCCCACCGCCATCGCGATCACCGGCGAGCCGGGCGGCGGCAAGACCACCCTGGCCCTGCTGCTCATCCTGCAGCTCGCGCTGCGCGGCGTGACGGTCGCCGTGATCGACCCCAAGGGAGACGCCGAGCCGCTGGTCGACCTGCTGGCCAAGCGCGGCCGGAAGGCGCGGGTGCTGCCGCTGGGCGCGGCCGCGCCCGGGCTGCTCGACCCGTTCTCGTTCGGCGACGACCTGGCCGAGAAGCGGACCATGGCCACCGAGACGCTCCGCCTGCTGCTGCCACGGATGAGCGAGGAGCGGGAGAGCGCGATGATCCAGGCGGTGGCCAGCGTGGCCGGCCGGGAGCGGCCCAGCCTGGGCAAGGTCATCCGGCACCTGGAGGAGTCAACCGACCCGGCGTCGAAGAACCTCGGCGCGGTGCTCCGGTCCATGTCGGAGATGCGGCTGGCCCGGCTCTGCTTCGCGCCGTCCGGTGGCCAGCAGATCGACACGGCCGGCTGGACCACCGTCTTCACCCTGGCCGGCCTCACCCTGCCGGACTCCGCGGCCGGCCGCGAAGACTACTCATACGAGCAGCGCCTGTCCGTAGCCCTGCTCTACCTGGTCTCCCAGTTCGCCCGCAGATTGCTGAACGGCCTGGACCGGCGGCTGCCGAAAGCTATCTTCCTGGATGAAGCGTGGGCCATCACGGCTACGCCGCAGGGGGCCAAGCTGGTTCCCGAGGTGTCCCGGATGGGCCGGTCGCGGAACACCGCGCTGATCCTGGTCTCGCAGAACGCAGGCGACCTGCTGAACGAGCAGGTGACGAACTGCCTGTCCAGTGTGTTCGCGTTCCGGTCCTCGGAACGGGTCGAGGTGGCCAACGTGATGGCCCTGCTGGGCGTTGAGCCGTCGGAGGAGCACAAGGCCGTGCTGCGGGGGCTCGGCAACGGCGAGTGCATTTTCCGTGACCTGGAGGGCAGGGCGGGCCGCATTGGCATCGACCTGATCTCCGATGAAGTGCGGCAATGGCTGGACACCAACCCCACGCGTGCCCGGCCCGCCGAGAAACAGACCGTGCCGCCGGACAGTGACCCTGACACCGGGCTGTTAGGCGCGGACCCGCCCGTCGAGCCGGCCCAGTAGCCGGTGGTCAGCCCAATGCCTGTCCCAGCCTTTGCCCCCCAGGCTTCAGGAGCCCATGATGGCCAGACTCTTCCGCCGGGCAGCCACGCGTGCCCGCAGAGTACTGACGATCCCCGGCGTCATCGTCGCCGTGGTCGTCGCAGGCGTGCTCGGGTCGCCGGCCATCGCCCAGGCCGCGGTCGGGGCCATCGGGTCTCCTGCTAGCCACGCGCAGCACGCCAGCCTGGCCGGCCGGGCTGCCACCGCGGCCCCGGCCAGCACCGCGCACCAGGCCAGCCCGGCCAAGCTCACCGCGGTAACCCAGCCGGCCGGCCCGGGCGGGGTCTGCGGCGTGCCAGGCATCGGCGACATCGGCGGGCTGCTCGGCTTCTGCAACGCGGGTTCCAGCGGCCTGATCGGCGACCTGAACAACATCTGCCAGCCATCGGTGGCCGCCCCGGAACCGGCCAACGGCGGCATCGACTCGCTGATCAAGCCGCCCGCCACCGGCGGCAAGCCGACGCCCACGCTGTACGACAGCTACGGCATGGCCGGCCAGTCCTGGAACGCCTACGACATGCAGTGCTCGGACATGACGTCGCTGATCGGGAACAGCGTGGCCGGGATGGTGTTCGACGCGGCCAAGGCGCTGGACCGGGTCACCATCACCGTCTACCAGTCGGCGGCGGGCGAAGGCATCCTGTCCTGGCTGACCAACTCGGTGGACCGGCTGATCACCAGCCTGGGCAACGCGATCTACTTCCCGTACCTGGCCCCGGTGGTCATCCTGGGTGCGCTGTGGCTGGCCTGGCAGGGCCTGATCCGGAAGCGGGCTACCCGGACCATCGAGGGCACCGTCTGGATGGTCATCGCGGCCACCGCCGCCATCTGGCTGATCGCCCGCCCGGCCGACTTCACCGGCATGGGCAAGACCGTGTCCGACGGCATCACCCAGACGCTGAACGTCGCGTTCGCCGGGCTGCCCGCCCCGGCAGAGAGCAACTGCGTGCCGGTCGGCGGCAACGACCCCCAGGTCAAGATGGCCAGCTTCAGCTACACCGGCGGCTCGTCGATCGTGGACCAGAACGCCAACGAGCTATGGACCGTGCTGGTCTGCAAGCCCTGGCTGGACGGGGAATTCGGCACCACCGTGTATACCACCGGCCAGGGCGCCAAGCCCACCGTGGTCAACCAGTACGGCCGCCAGTTGCTCTGGTCGCAGGCCATCGCGGCCAACGAGAACGCGACCCCGTCGCTGATCACGGCCAAGGAGAACACCTACGCCGGCATCGCGGCCGCCATCAAGCAGAACGACCCCGCCGTCTACTCGCTGTTCCAGGGCAACCAGTACCCAACCCGGCTGGAGATCGCGTTCGCCTCGCTGTTCGCCGCGCTGGTCGCGGGCGTGCTGGTGCTGCTGATCGCGATCACCCTGATCATCCTGAAACTCGGCTTCCTCCTGCTGCTGGTGGCCGGGCCGTTCTTCCTGATCGTGGGCACCCATCCGGGCTTCGGCCGGGTGGTCGCGCTGCGCTGGTTCGAGATGCTGATCGGCGTGCTGCTGAAACAGGCGGCCATCGCGCTGGTGCTGAGCGTGCTGCTGTACGCCTACTCGCTGATCATGGGCACCAGCGACGCGACGCTGCCCTGGGCGCTGAAGATCCTGATGATCGCGTTGGTCACCGTGGCCGTGTTCATCTACCGCAAGCCGTTCGTGCACCTGTTCTCGGCGGTCGGCTACGGCATGGTCGGCTCACGGGATCGCGGCGACAAGGAATTGTCCCGGGCCGGCGACCTGGCCCGGCAGAACACGGTGGACGCGGCCACGGTCGGCGTGCCCGGCTT
>DATCUG010000408.1:0-4373 GCA_036567525.1 Streptosporangiaceae bacterium
CGGGGCCGCGCCGTGCCGCCGGCCAGGCCCGCGCCCGGGACCGGGAGCATGCTGCGGGCCGGTCCGCCTCAAGTCGTCGCGTGACCCACCCCGACCGAGTTCATCCGGCGAACGCATCGGCCGCGGTCCGGACAGGGTCCCAGACCGGCCAAGGTCGCCGGCCGGCACCGCTGGCCCCGGATCGGTCCGCGGGACCGCCCGACCCTGATCGGTCGGCGGGACTGCCCGCCCCGGGTTGGCCGGCGGGACCGCCCGCCCCGGGTCCGCCGACGGCACCCGACGCCCCGGATCCCCCGATCGCCCGACGTCACTCCGCTGCCCGGTGACCGGTCCTGAGTAGGCCGCCGTCGCGGCTGACCCGGCATCGCCTCGCCGCCCGGGGCCGGCCGGCTGCGCCCGCCGCGACCCGCGTGATGTGGCCAGACCCAGCTCGTCCAGCGGTCGCCGCGCTCCGGCGGCTGGGTCCGCGTCGCCTGGCTGGGCCCGGTGACCTCGTGGCCCGGAGGCCGGTCCCGGCGGCGCACCGTCTTGTCCCCGGCCGCGGCGCGGTGGCCTGGTCCGCTCGGCGTCCGGCCCGGCCGGGTACCCGGCCGCCCGGGCGGAACGCCTCCTGTCGCCATCTGGATGCTCGCCCGGCTCGGCGGAACGGCGCCGGTCGCGTGGGCCCGCATCGTCATCCCGGCCGCGGCGGCCATCCCGGCCACCGTCCCGCGCTGGGCCTGGGTTCCCGCGGGTATCCAGTTCGGCCCAGGACGCCTCCTCGGCCCGGCCGCGCCGGCCGAACAGCCCGCGCTTCCGGGTGCGGCCCTCGTCGGCCGGCTCGGGGAACGCCTCGAAGACGCGATCCAGGCGGTCGAGGTCGGGCATCAACCCACCGCTGCGCTGCGGGACGTCGCCACGGCCCGGCGCCTGGGCGGCCCCGCCCCGGTCTGCACTGGACGGATCTGCACTGGACCGGTCCGCACCGGCCCGGTCGGCACCGCGGCGGCCGGAACGGCTGCGCCTGCCGCGACCATGTTCTTCCGGTTCCGGCTCGACGGTGCCGGGAATGACCCGGCTCGGGTCCGGCCGTCCCTGACCACCAGAATCGGCCGGCTCCGCGGCCTGGCCTGCCGAGCCGACGGCAAACGCGCGGCCCGAGGGCTGAGCCGCCGGACCGCCCCACCGTCCACTGTCCCGGCCGCCCGGCATCGCCGTGGCCGACCGATGACCAGCGACATCCCGCCCGGGCGCCGCAGCACCGCGCCCGGAACCATCCGGTCCACCCGGCCCCATCGGGATGGCACCGCGCCGGGCGGCAGCATCCCGTCCGGCCGGCCCCGGCGACCTGAGCCCACGTCCCGGTGCGTCCGGCCCGGCCGACTGGCCCGAGCCACGGCCGGCAGCATCCCAGCCGGTAGGCCCCGGCGCCGCTGGGCCGCGCCGCGACCTGCCGGGATCCGGCTGGCCCGGCACCCGTCCCGGCCCGGTCGCACTGCCGGCCCCCGGACCAGCCAGGCCTGCGTCAGACTCCCGGTACCCCCGGCCGGCCCCACCGCCGGTACCCGAACCGGCTGGCCGGGCTGAGCTTGCATCCGTGCCCGGATACCCCAGTCCCCCGGCACCACCGGCACCTGGACCAGCCGAGCGGGCCGGACCCGCGTCCGGGCCCGGGTACCCCAGCCCAGCCGCGTCGCCAGCACCTGGCCGGCCGGCCGGGCGGGCCGAACCCGGGTCCGGGCCCGGATACCCCCGGGCGCCAGCGCCTGGACCAGCCGGGCGGGCCGAACCCGCGTCCCGGCCCGAATACCCGCGGCTGGCCCGGTGCCCGCCACCCGGCCCGGCCGCCCCGCCCGGGAAATCCGCGGGCTGGCTGGGCCGAGCACGGCGGCCCTGGCGTTCGGTATATAGGTCTCGGTCGGGGGGAGCGTCGGGTGGCTTGCGCCGGGTGCCCGCCCGGTGCGGGCGCTCGTCCTCGGGCGGTGCCCAGGCGTAGCCGCGGGCCAGGTCGCCCCGGTCCGGGGCGGACGGCCAGCCGACCGGGGCGTCAGAAGCGGGCGGGTAACCGCGGGCCTGGCGGGCGGCCATCCGGCTGCCCGGCCTGCGCTGGTCCAGCGGTGCAGCGGGCGGAGCGGCCGGCGCGGCGAGATACGGGTCGGCATCACCAGGCGGCGGCGTGTCATCGGGGTATCCAGTGCCGGAGCCGGGGTAAGCACGCGACCGCCGCGGATATTGCGGCTCGCGCGAGCCTCCGTCGCTCATGGTCCCCCAACCTGGTGCTGGCGCGATCCTGTCAGACCGGGAAGTCACCCCATCATGGGGCATGGACGCGGAGCCCACCACCGGATCCGACGTGCTCATCTGGGCCGGCCCGGCCACGCGCCCCCGCCCAGGCGGGCCGATCACGGCAGACCCGCAGCCCAGCCGCACCGCCCCGGCCGGGCCAGGCCGCTTGCGGACAGCCCGGTCTGGCGGGCCAGCCAGCACCGCACCACGGTGAAACTTTCGCCATTTTGCTAACGGATCGAATTGATCCCGTTGCTATTCGTCACGACGGCAAGCGGACGGATAAACGGATAAAGAGCACGGCTGGCTCTTGACTGGCTAACGGCCAGCGCGGACGATGTCAGTATCCTGACGACGGTATACAATCTATCGCCCGAGGAGAAGCACGTGTATCACGAGCTCACGGTCTGGTCCCGCGGCATCATCATGGACAAGGAGGCTCGTGATGTCTCCTCGTGCATTGCCGCCGCGGCCCGCGCCCAAGGACTGTACGCCGACAACGTCAGCGACTACGTGGACGACCCGGACCGGACCAACTGCCTGGTCCGCCGGTACGCCAGGTTCGGCGACTCGCCCATCGTGGACCGCTTCGTGTACGAGAACCCCCGCCCGGACTGGGTGGTGCTCGTCGAAGAGACGATCATCAAGGCGGTCAACTTCCTCCGCGGCACCCCGGACGGCGAGGGCGTCCTCCTGGTCAACTCGGCCCGCGACCCCGAGTACCTGCTGAAGTTCCTGCCCGACCCGATGCGGGCCAAGCTAGCCAAACTCGTCGTAGTGGACGCGGTCGGCCTAGCCGAGCAGCGCGGCAGCAGCCCGTGGATGTTCGTCCGCGACCTGGGCGAACTGGCCTACGACCGGATGTCCACCGAGGGTGCCGAAGAACGGCTGGCCATCGGCATGGGCATCGCAGCGCCGCTCATCGGGGCGCTGGCCGCGGCCACCGGCGAACTGCCGCTGGACGGCGTGGCCGAGCAGGTCGCCGACCGGGACGCGATGTTCCGCGGCGTCGAGAAGCACCAGGTCATCGAGTTCAGCCCGGTCCAGGCGCCCACCCCCTGACCAGCGCAGACGCGAGGAGGCCCCATGTCCGTACGCGGCACCCGGATCCCGCCGCACCTGCAACTGCCGATCGCCGGTGTGACGCCGCCGCCCACCGAAAAGGAAGGCCAGCGGCTGTTCCCGACCGGCAACTTCCGCTTCTTCCGGCCGGTCTACAAGGACAAGATGCCGCCGTGCAACAACGCGTGCCCGACCGGCGAGCAGATCCAGAAGTACCTGGACTTCGTCAAGCACGAGCGCTACCTCGACGGCTACCTGACCATCATGGAAGACAACCCGATGCCGTCGGTGACCGGCCGGGTCTGCTACCACCCGTGCGAGACGGCCTGCAACCGGGCCCAGCACGATGAGCCGATCGGCATCCGCAGCGTGGAGCGGTTCCTCGGCGACTACGGGCTGAACCTGCCCGAGGAGCCGATCAAGGAGACGCTCCCGCCGCTGAACGGCACCACGATCGCCATCATCGGTTCCGGCCCGGCCGGCCTGGCCGCCGCCTATCACCTCAGGCGCCGCGGCTATTCCAGCGTGATCTTCGAAGCGCTGGACAAGCCGGGCGGCATGCTCCGGGCCGGGATCCCGCACTGGCACCTGCCCGAGGAGATCCTGGACGCCGAGGTCGCCAAGCTGCTCAGTCTGGGCGGCATCGAGATCCGCTGCAACACCCGGGCCGGCGTGGGCATCTCCTGGGATGAGCTGCGCAACTACCCGGCCGCGTTCCTCGCCCTGGGCCAGGACGTGGGGCGCCGGCTGCCGGTCGAGGGCATCCAGTCCCGGGGGGTCACCGGCGGCCTGGAGTTTCTCCGCGAAGCCGGGCTGGGCCGCCCGGTCCAGGTGGGCCGCGAAGTGCTGGTCATCGGCGGCGGCAACACCGCGTCCGACACTGCCCGCTCGGCGATCAGGCTGGGCGGCGGCGCGGCCACCATCGTCTCCCTGGAGTCCGAAAGCGAGCTGCTGATCGTCCCCGAGGACCTGGAGCAGGCCCGCGAGGAGGGGGTGCTGTTCGCGCCCAACACCGCCCTGGTCCGGGTGCTGACCGACAACGGGCA
>DATCUG010000409.1:0-17771 GCA_036567525.1 Streptosporangiaceae bacterium
GGTCCAGCACACCAGGGACAGCCTGCGCAAGGCGGCGGTGGACGCGGTGGCGGCCGGGGTCGGCGGGCTGATCCTGTTCGGCATCCCCGCGGTCAAGGACGGCCGGGGCTCGGCCGCCGACGACCCGGCCGGAATCGTCAACCTGGCGCTGCGTGACCTGGCCGCCGAGGTGGGCGACGGCACCGTGCTGATCGCCGACCTGTGCCTGGATGAGTACACCGACCACGGTCACTGCGGCCTGCTCACCCCGGCTGGTGCGGTGGACAACGACGCGACGCTGGAGCGGTACGCGTCGATCGCCGCGGCGCAGGCCGCGGCGGGCGCGCACGTGGTGGCGCCCAGCGGGATGATGGACGGGCAGGTGGCCGCGATCCGGGCCGCCCTGGACCGGGCCGGATATCCCGAGGTGGCCATCTGCGCCTACTCGGCCAAGTACGCCTCGGCGTTCTACGGGCCGTTCCGCGACGCAGCCGAGTGCGCGCCGCAGTTCGGCGACCGGGCCGCCTACCAGCAGGACCCGCGGGCGGGCGACGCGCTGCGCGAGATCATGCTGGACGTGGCCGAGGGCGCGGACATCGTGATGATCAAGCCCGCCCTGCCCTACCTCGATGTGATCGCCGAAGCGGCGGCGAACGTGCCGGTGCCGGTGGCCGCGTACCAGGTGAGCGGCGAGTACGCGATGGTGGAAGCGGCGGCGGCCAACGGCTGGGTGGACCGGGACCGGGTCATCATGGAGACGGTGACCGGGATCCGCCGGGCCGGGGCCAGCATCATCCTCACCTACTGGGCGGCGGAACTGGCCCGCCGCCTCGGCTGACCGGGCTGGGGCTCGTGAGGATTACGTGACACCTGCGGGCCCTGTCAATCTCTGTTCGGCAACATGTCGGCATCTCCCGGGGAGCCGGCCTGCGCGGAGCGTGGCCGGTCCGCCATCCTTGGTAAGGGAGAGCGCTAACACTGCCGTCGCGGGAAGTGGAGCCTGATGGTCGCACCGGTACTACGCCGCAGCCGGCGCCGGGACGCCGGGCGGCTGGCCGCGGCCGCCGCCGGGTACGCCCGGCTCGGCTGGCCGGTCTGCCTCGGGGCCTTCCCGCCGGGCCAGAGCGCGGGCCGGGCCTGTTCCTGCGACCGGGTCGGCTGCCCGGCGCCCGCCGCGCACCCGATGTCCCCGGCCTGGCAGCTGCTGGCCAGCACTGAGCCGGGCAAGGTCCAGCAGCGCTGGACCGACCATCCCGAGGCCAACATCGTGCTGCCCACCGGGCGGGTGTTCGACGTGCTCGACGTGCCTGCCGCCGCGGGCACCGGGGCGCTGGCCGCGATGCGCCAGGCCGCGGTTCAGCCCGGCCCGGTGGCGGCCAGCGGCGGCCGGGCGATGTTCTTCGTGGCCACCCGCGGCGCCCCCGAGGATGAGGACGAGTGGTGGTCCTGCCACCTGGACTCCGACCCGGAGGACGACGGCGAGGTGGCCGGGCTGCGCTGGCACACCCGGAACAGCTTCGTGCTCGCCCCGCCGTCCCGCGACCCGTTCGGCGCCCCGGCCCGCTGGCTGATCGAGCCGCCCCCCGGCGGTCCTGACCTGCTGCCCGATGCCCTGCGTCTGCTGGAGTTCCTGGCTGACGCGTGCGAAGAGGAGGTTTCTTGAGACGCCCGGACCAATCCGGCGAGCTGTTTCACCGGGCCAGTGCGGTCATCCCTGGCGGCGTGAACTCACCGGTCCGGGCGTTCGGCTCGGTCGGCGGCGTGCCGGTGTTCATGGCCTCCGGGCGCGGGCCGTACCTGACCGACGTGGACGGCCGCAGCTATGTGGACCTGGTCTGCTCGTGGGGGCCGCTGATCCTCGGCCACGCCTACCCGGCGGTCACCGAAGCGGTGCAGGCGGCTACGGCCAACGGCACCTCGTTCGGCACCGCCACCGCCGGTGAGGTGGACCTGGCCGAGGAGATCGTGGCGCGCACCCCGGTGGAGAAGGTCCGGCTGGTCAACTCGGGCACCGAGGCCACGATGACCGCGGTCCGGCTGGCCCGCGCGTTCACCGGCCGCCGGGTGGTGCTGAAGTTCGCCGGCTGCTACCACGGGCACGTGGACGCGCTGCTGGCCGCGGCGGGTTCCGGGGTGGCCACGTTCGGGCTGCCTGACTCGCCCGGGGTGACCGGGGCGGCGGCCGCGGACACGCTGGTGCTGCCGTACAACGACGCGCTCGCGGTGCGCCAGGCGTTCGTCGAGCACGGGGCCAGGATCGCGTGCGTGATCACCGAGGCGTGCCCGGCCAACATGGGCGTGGTGCCGCCGGTGGGCGGCTTCAACGAGATGCTGGCCGAGCTGTGCCGGGAGCACGGCGCACTGCTGATCATGGATGAGGTGCTGACCGGGTTCCGGGTCACCGCGTCCGGCTGGTACGGCCGGGAAGGGGTGGCCGGCGACCTGACCACGTTCGGCAAGGTGATGGGGGGCGGGCTGCCGGCCGCCGCGTTCGGTGGCCGGGCCGAGATCATGGACCGGCTGGCCCCGTCCGGCCCGGTGTACCAGGCCGGCACGCTGTCCGGTAACCCGCTGGCCACCGCGGCCGGGCTGGCCACGCTGCGCGCATGCACCCCGGAGGTGTACGCCCGGCTGGACGAGGTCGCGGCCACCCTGGCCAAGCTGGCCAGTGACACGCTGAGCGCGGCCGGGGTGCCGTTCCGGCTGCAGGAGGCGGGCAGCCTGTTCTCCGTGTTCCTCGGCACCGACCAGGCGGTCCGCGACTTCGGCGAGGCGCGTGGCCAGTCCAGCGCGGCCTACGCGGCGTACTTCCACGCCATGCTGGAGCAGGGTGTCTACCTGCCGCCGTCGCCGTACGAGGCGTGGTTCGTGTCGGCCGCGCACGACGACGAGGCGGTGGAGCGGATCGCCGCCGCGCTGCCCGCGGCCGCCCGCGCCGCCGCCGAAGCCCTCAGCTGACCCGCGCCGCCGCCAGCCCCGCAACCCCGTGGCCCTTCCCCATCGTGATCATGGGGTTGGTGGGATGCTTATGCCACCTACGCCATGATCACGAGACAGCGATCATGCTGGCTAGCCGATGGCGATGCAGATGATGCCGGCTGCGATGGCGGCAGCCGCGGCCAGGCGGCGGGCCAGCTGGCCCTCGCCGAGCAGGCGGCGGCCGAGCAGCACGCCGGCCAGCACGCTGACTTCGCGGGCCGGGGCGACCGCGCTGACCGCGGTGAAGCTGAGCGCGGCCAGCACCAGGATGTAAGCCAGCGGCGAGAGCACCGCGGCCCCCACCACCTGGCGCCGGTAGCTCCGCCAGACCAGCGTGGTGCGCGGCCGCCGGCGCAGCGCGAACGGGGCCAGCACCAGGGCCATCATCGGCAGCGAGGCGTAGCCCTGGAGCAGCGGCGGCACCTGGAGAGTGCTCACCGCGTACTTGTCCCACAGCGTGTAGGACGCGATGAACATGCCAGTGACGAGCGCGAAGGCCAGCGCCCGCGGGGCTGGGTGCCCGGCTGCGGCTCCGCGCCCAGCAGGCGCACCAAGCAGCAGAACGCCAGCAATCACCAGTGCTATCCCGGCCAGCCCGGCCGCCCCCGGGCGCTCGCCCAACAGCGCGATGCCGGCCAGCGCGGCCAGCAGGGCGCCGCTGCCCCGGCCGACCGGGTAGACCACGGACAGGTCGCCCAGCCGGTAACTGGACTGCAGGAACAGGAAGTAGCCGGCTTGCAGCAGGCCGGTGCCGATCATGAAGACCCAGGCCAGCGTGGTGAGCCTGGGCGGGTCGATCAGCACGCTGGCCAGCACGACCGGGGCATACAGCACGGTCGCGGTCAGCGCCATCAGCCAGACGAACGAGGCCGCGCCGGTCACTGACGCCTGCTTGCTGAACAGGTTCCAGGTGGCGTGCGCGACGGCGGCGATGAGGATCAGGGCTAGCGCGGTGGCGCTCATGGGGGCGGCTCCCTAGTCCGGACCCGGGACAACCCTAGGCGCAACCACAAGCTGCCCCGGAGTCTACCTGCCCGGCCGCCGCCCCTACCAGGCTGAGCTGGGTGTCCCGGTAGGCTGTGCCCGCCATGACTGAGAACCCAGCTCCGGACACCGTGCTGCACCTGCTGCGCCACGGTGAGGTCTACAACCCGGGTGGCGTGCTGTACGGCCGCCTGCCCGACTTTCACCTCTCCGAAGAGGGCCGCCTGATGGCCAAGGCCGCGGCGGGCTTCCTGGCCGGCCGGGATGTGGTGCTGCTCCGCTCCTCACCGCTGGACCGGACGCTGGAGACTTCCGCCCCGCTGGCCGCGCAGTTCGAGCTCGCGGTGCACACGGACGACCGGCTGATCGAGCCGACCAACGTGTTCGAGGGCACCACGAGCGGCGTCGGCTCGGGGGTGCTGCGGAACCCAGCCAACTGGCGTTACCTGTACAACCCGTTCCGCCCGTCCTGGGGGGAGCCGTACCGCGATATTGCGGCCCGGCTGCTGGCCGCGATGGCGGACGCGGCCCAGGCCGCGCGCGGGCACGAGGCGGTCCTGGTCAGCCACCAGCTGCCGATCTGGATCGCCCGCCGGGCGGCCGAGGGCACACACCTGTGGCACCACCCGGCGCACCGGCAGTGCGCGCTGGCCAGCGTGACCAGCTTCAGCTACACCGGGGATCAGATCACCGGGGTGAGCTACGCCGAGCCGGCCGGTCACCGCCAGCCGACACCGGGTGCCTGACTGCGGGCCGGCCCGCTGTCAGCCGCGCCAGGTTTATCGGGCACAATGGGGCGCGGTACTACTCGCTGTAGGAGCTATCTCCGTGTCCCGTCCGTCCCACGCGGCCTCCCGCGTCACCCGGCCGGGCCGGGCTGCGCGGCTCGGCCTGCTGGCCTCGGCCTCCGCGCTGGCCGTATCCGGCTGCACGGGTGGCGGGGTCGCGGCGAACAGCCCGGCCAACAACGGCCAGAGCTTCGTGTCCGGGAGCGCGGGCACCACGGTGTACCCGGCCGGGGCCGGCCCGGTCGCGCCGGCGGTGAGCGGCCCGCTGGTCGGCGGTGGGCGGCTGAGCCTGGCTGGCTACCGGGGGCACGTGGTGGTGCTGAACTTCTGGGGATCGTGGTGCCCGCCGTGCCGGGCCGAGGCACCCAGCCTGGGCCAGCTGGACCGGCAGTACCGCCCGTCCGGCGTCCGGTTCCTGGGCATCGACATCCGGGACAGCCCGGCTACCGCCGAGGCGTTCATGAGCGACTTCCGGGTCAGCTACCCGAGCCTGAACGACCCTAGCGACAACCTGGCCCTCGATTTCCGGGACACCGTGCCACCGGCCGGGATCCCCACCACACTGGTCATATCGCGCAGCGGCCGGATCACCGCGCGGGTGATCGGCGGGGTGACCTATGACGGCCTGAAGAAGCTGATCCAGCGAGTGGTGGCAGAGCCCGGATGACCGAGACCTCCCGGATGACCGAGACGGACGCGGCCGAGACCGGCGCCGTCGGGACCGGCGCGCCCGAGACCGGCGCGGCCGAGGCGGGCACGCCGCCGCCCAGCTCAGGTTACGGGGTGGTGGGCTGGCTGCGCTGGGGCTGGCGCCAGCTCACCTCGATGCGCACCGCACTGATCCTGCTGTTCCTGCTGGCCGTGGCCAGCGTGCCCGGGTCGCTGCTGCCGCAGCAGGGCATCGACCCGGCGGCCGTGCAGCAGTACTACGTCTCGCATCCCGGGCTGGCCCCGTGGCTGGGCCGGCTGTCCCTGTTCAACGTGTTCGCGGCGCCCTGGTTCGCCGCCGTCTACCTGCTGCTGTTCCTGTCGCTGGCCGGCTGCGTGGTGCCCCGCGCCTACCGGCTGGCCCGGTCGGCCCGCGCGCTGCCGCCACCCGCCCCGCGCAACGTGGCCCGGATGCCGCAGTCGGTGCGGCACCAGACCGGGCAGGACGCCACCGCCGCACTGGCCGCCGCCACCGCGGTGCTCAAGGCGCGCAAGTTCCGGCTGCGTACCGGTGACGGCTGGGTGTCGGCGGAAAAGGGCTACCGCCGGGAACTCGGCAACCTGCTGTTCCACCTGGCCCTGCTCGGGCTGCTCGGCGCGGTCGCGCTGGGCGGGATGTTCGGCTACAAGGCGAACCGGCTGCTGGTGTCGGGCACGTCGTTCGCCAACACGGTGACCGCGCTGGACGCGTTCCACCCGGGCCGCCTGGTGTCCGCGTCCGACCTGCAGCCGTTCACCATCGCGCTCAACCGGTTCACGGCCAGTTATGTACGGTCCGGCCCGCTGCGTGGCCAGCCGACCTCGTTCAACGCCCACCTCAGCTACTCGGCGCAGCCCGGGGCGGCCAGCCAGGGCTATGACCTCCGGGTGAACCACCCGCTGAACGTGGATGGGGTGCGGGTGTTCCTGATCGGCCACGGGTACGCGCCGGTGTTCAAGGTCACCGACGGGACCGGGAAGGTCGTCTTCGACCAGCCGGTGCCGTTCATCGCGGTGAACACGTCCGGGCTAGCCTCGGAGGGCGTGATCAAAGTCCCGGACGCCCGGCCCGACCAGCTCGGCTTCGCGGGCGTGTTCCTGCCCACCGCGGTGGACGCCGGGGGCACCCTGGAGTCGGTCTTCCCGGCACCGCTCAACCCCCGGGTCAGCTTGATCTCGTACCGGGGCAACCTGGGCATGAACAGCGGCCAGCCGCAGTCGGTGTACCAGCTCAACACGGCGGGCCTGACCGAGCTGCCGGTCGCGCCGCGGCCGCTGGCCCCCGGTCAGTCGATCAAGCTGCCCGGGGGGGCCGGCACACTGACCTTCACCGGGTACCAGCAGTGGATCAGCCTGGCCATCACCTACGACCCAGGACAGTTCCCGGCGCTGATCGCTGGGCTGGCCGCGCTGGCCGGGCTGCTGCTGTCCTTCTTTATCCGGCGCCGCCGGATGTTCGTCCGGGCCTACCCGGGCCCGGACGGCCGCACCGTGGTGGACGTGGGCGGGCTGGCCCGGTCCGACCCGGCAGGCGGGTTCGACGAGGAGTTCGCCCGGCTGGCCGGGGAGTTCCGGGCAGCCTACGCAGGCGAGACAACCGAGGGGAACACAGACTGATGGCCGTCAACCAGGGGCTGTCCCACCTCAGTGACCACTTCCTCATGGTCACCCTCGTGCTCTACTTCCTGGCCGTGCTGGCCTTCGCGGCCGACTTCGCGTTCGGCCGGCGCACCCCGGCCGAGCTAGCCCAGGCCGAGGTGCCGGAACTGGTCACCGCGGGCGCGGCGGGTGCCGCGGCCGGGCCGGCCAGCACTGGGCCGGCCAGCACTGGGCCAGCCAGCACTGGGCCGGCCAGCACTGGGCCGGCCGGACGCGCCGGGAGGGGCGGCGGCGCCGGGACGGGCGGCGTGCCCAGCCCGGGCCGGCCTAGCCTGCGCGACGCCAGCTTCTGGGTCCGCGCCGGGCTCGGGCTGACCCTGCTGGGCCTGCTCGGGCACATCGTCGGCGTCATCATCCGCGGCCTGGCCGTGCACCGGGTGCCGTGGGGCGACATGTACGAGTTCGTGATCGCGGTGACCTGCGTGGCGGTGCTGTTCTTCCTCGGGCTGATGCTCCGGTACCGGCCGTTCCGGCTCGGCCTGTTCTTCATGGCCCCGATCGTGATCATCATCGGGCTGGCCCAGACGGTGATCTACACCCCGGCCGGCCCGCTGGTGCCCGCGCTGAACTCGTACTGGCTGGCCATCCACGTGACCGCGATCACGCTGGCCACCGGGACGTATGTGGTGGCCGCCGTGCTGGCCGTCATCTTCCTGTTCGCCGACCGGCATGCCCGGCGGGCCGCGGCCGGCCTGCCGGTGCGCAACGGCGAGGTGTTCCGGCTGCTGCCCACCCCGGAGCGGCTGGACCAGTTCGCCTACCGGACCGTGGTGTTCGCGTTCCCGCTGTGGACGTTCGGCATCATGGCCGGCGCGATCTGGGCGGACGAGGCGTGGGGCCGGTACTGGGGCTGGGACCCGACCGAGACCTGGGCCTTCATCACCTGGGTGGTGTACGCCTGCTTCCTGCACGCGCGGGTCACCGCGGGGTGGCGTGGCCGCCGGGCCGCCTACATCCAGCTGGTCGGGTTCGCCTGCCTGCTGTTCAACCTGCTCGGCGTCAGCCTGTTCATCACCGGCCTGCACTCCTACGCCGGGCTGAGCTAGCGCCCGTCCTCCGGGTAGCCGTCGCGGCGGATAACCCGGTCCAGTTCGGCCAGGAAGTCCGGGTCGTCGTCCGGGCCACGTGGCGCCATCCACTCGGCCGGGGCCGCCGGGCGGCCGGGTGACACCAGGTCATCGGCGGAGGCCCAGCGCGCGCGGCCGGCTGGATGCCGCCGGAACGCGGCGTCCGCGGCCGAGCCCGCGGGGCGGGCCAGCCGCCGGGGCCGCCACGACCAGCACACCCAGAAGCCCAGCGCGAGCAGCAGAACGAGCGCGCCGACCAGCCACATGCGCGGCAGCTTAGTACTGCTGCGGCCCAATCGTCGGGGAATGCGGTGAGTCAGCAGGTACCGGCGTGGTTCCGTAACGGGTGACAGCGCGTGACAACAGATGACGTTAGCCGTGTTTCGGCATACCCTGGCAACCTGGCACGCGATCGCTGGGAGTGCGGAATATGCGGCTGCGGCTAATCGATCGCGTCCGCCGGTATATCCGGCCCGGTCTGCGGGGCTCGAAAACCCGCGGCCCGGCGCGGTCCGGGTCGTCCGGGATGGGCAGCGCACCGAGCCCGTCAGGGGCCGGGCGCCATCGCCGCGACTTCGGGCACCGGCCAGCCGTGCCGGTGGACACCGCACCGCCGAGCTCATTCGGTAAACCATCAGCCGGGCCACCCACCGCTGGGCCGCCCGCAGCGCCCCCGTCGTCGGCCGAGCTGCCCCGCCGGGTGCCGCGCCGCTCCCGGCCAGGCGGCCCGGCCGGGGCCAGCCAGCCCGGTGCTAGCCAGCCCGGGGCCAGCCAGCCCAGTGTTAGCCAACCCAGTGTTAGCCAACCCAGTGCCAGCACCGGGACGGCGGCCGGCCAGGCCCGGGCCAATTGGGCGAGTGCCGGGCAGGCCCAGGCGGCCATCCGCCCCGCCCCCGGCCAGGCACCGGCGAGGGACAGTACCCGCGCGCAGCCGGCCCGGCCGGTGCGGGCCGAGCCGGACGCGGCCCGGCTGCCCTGGTTCGAGGTCGCCCACGCCCGGCGGGCGGCCGAGGGCCTGGCTGACTGCGGTCCGCTGGAACACGTGCTGCACCGCGAGTGGCCGGTCAGCGTGGTGCCGTCCGCCCCGGTGGTCCGCGCGGTCAACCGGCTGGCCGGGCTGCCGCAGGTGATCAAGGAAATCCTGGCCTCCGGGCTGGACGCCATCCACGTCGGCGAGGGCGGCGTCCCGGAACTGGATGACATGGCCCGGCTGCGTGGCATCCCGCTGCCCTCCGGCCGCGCCACCTGGGACGCCTGCGCGGGCGCATACGGCCAGCGCAAGATCATCGTGGGCTCACGGCCGTCGTCCGCGCCGGACGTCATGTGCCACGAAGTCGGTCACGCGCTGGACGACATCGACCGGGTGGACGGCCGGTGGCAGTCCGACTCGGCGCAGTTCCGCCGGCTCTACGAGCGCTGCCACGGCGCGCTGGTCAGCGACTTCCACCGGCAGCCCGGGGATCTGGGCCGCCGCGAGTTCTTCGCGGACGCGTTCGCGGCCATCGCTTCACAGCAGCGCCCGGCGCTGGTCGACATGCTGGGCGGCAACACCAGAGTCGCGCTTGATGTCATGCTGTACTTCAACATCCGCTACGGCCTCTAGAGTGATCAGTAATGTTCGTCATCCAGCTGCCCAATGGGAACCTCCTGGTCCCCGAGTCGGCCCTGGCTGAGGGGGGACAGCTGATGGGCGACGCGTATGTGGAAATTGGCCCGGGGGACGCGGACTACGCGCGCCTGGCCGCTCACGCCATCACCGAGCAGCAACTCGAAGAACGGCAGCGCCGTTGGCAGGACGGGGACGCGGCGCTGCAACGTGAGTTCGCTGAGTTCCTGGCCAGCCAGGACCCGGACGGGGAGCGCGGCAGCCGGTCCTGACCGGCGCTAGCCGTCGCGGTCCTGGTCGGCCGGCCCAGACTCGCCGCGCAGCAGCGCGCGCACTTCGGACTCGCGGAACCGGCGGTGCCCCCCGGGCGTGCGGATACTGCTGATCCGGCCGGACGCGGCCCACCGGGTCACGGTCTTCGGATCTACCCGGAAGAGCGCGGCCACCTCCCCTGGCGTCAGGAGGCGCTCGTTGCTGCCGTCCACGCTGTTCCCCTCCTGAGCACCCGAACCAGGCCTATCCCTACAGGCCTGCCCCAAGTGTGGCGACAAACGCCGGGTTTCTCCTTAGATTCGGTAAAAAGGTCCCGGTTGGTGATCTAGCTAATGCCGGTAGCCGCGTCCTGGGCCGAGCGGCGGCGGCCATAAGGTATGCAGGTGCAATCGCTCGTATCGATTCAAGAGATCCGGGCCGCGGCGGCGGCCCTGGTGGGCGTGGCGGTGCGCACCCCGCTGGTCCCGTTCCGCGGGGCGGACCCGGCTCTGCTGGTCAAGCCTGAGTCGCTCCAGCCGACCGGGGCGTTCAAGCTGCGCGGCGCCTACACGGCCATGAACACGCTGCCCGCGGCCGCGCGGGAGCGCGGTGTGATCACGCACTCCAGCGGCAACCACGGCCTGGCCGTGGCGTACGCGGCCAAGCTGCTGGGCATGCCCGCGATCGTGGTGGTGCCAGAAGACGCCGCCCCGGTCAAGGTGGCCGCTATCCGTGCGATCGGCGCCGAGATCGTCATCACCGCGCCGACCCTGGCCGCCCGGCTGGCCGCCACCCGTGACCTGGCCGCGCAGCGCGGTGCGGTGTCCATCCCGCCGTTCGACGACCGGCGGGTGATCGCCGGGCAGGGCACCGTCGGCCTGGAGATCGCGGCCGACAGCCCGGGCGTGGACCTGGTCGTGGTCCCGGTGGCCGGCGGCGGCCTGATCTCCGGCGTGGCCGCCGCGGTCCGCGCGCTGCGCCCGGAAGCCACCATCATCGGCGTCGAGCCTGAGCTGGCCGCGGACGCCCGGGACTCGCTGCACGAAGGCCATCCGGTGGCCTGGCCGGCCAGCGCGACGCACCGGACCATGGCCGACGCGCTCCGCGTCGACCAGGTCGGCGCGCTGCCCATGCAGCACATGCTGGAGCTGGTGGACGACATCATCACGGTCACCGAGGACGAGATCCGGGCGGCGATCGGCCGGCTGGCGCTGGAGGCGCGGCTGATCGCCGAACCGGGTGGCGCGGTCGCCGTGGCCGCGTGCCTGTTCCGCCGGTCCGAGCTGCCCGCCGCGGGCACCACGGTCGCGGTGCTGTCCGGCGGCAACATCGACCCGGCCCTGCTGCTGTCGGTGCTCAGCGACGCCGCGGTGACCGTTCCTGGGTAGGCTGGCCCTGCTATGCGATCTGTGCTTGCTTACACGACGGCCCGGCTGCTGCTGTTCGTCGCGGCTACCGGGCTGCTTTACCTGGCCGGGGCCCGCGGCCTGCTGCTGCTCGGGCTGGCCCTGCTGGTCAGCGGCATCGCCAGCTACGTGCTGCTGTCCCGGCAGCGGGACCGGATGTCCGGGGCGCTGTCCGCGCGGCTGGCCGGCGCGCGCGGCCGGGTCAGCGAGTTCCGCCGCCGGCTGGACGCCGGCACCCAGGCCGAGGACGTGGACGACGAGCCCGCCCCGGCCAGCCAGCCCAGGGCCAGGCCCTAGCTCTCGCCGGCGGGCAGCCAGCCGCCCGTGGTCAGCAACTGCATGACCGCGGCCAGGGCTTCCTGGCGGCTCAGCACCGAGGTGTCGATGATCAGGTCCGCGTCGTCGGGCTCCTCATAGGGATCGGACACCCCGGTGAAGTGGTCGATAAGCCCGGCCCGCGCTTTGGCGTACAGGCCCTTGCGGTCCCGGGCCTCGCACACCTCGGCCGGGGTGGCCACGTAGACCAGCAGGAAGTCGCCGACCTCCTGGACCATGCGCCGCACGTCGCGCCGGGCCTGGGCGTACGGCGCGATCGGCGCGCAGATGGCGATGCCGCCGTGCCGGGCGATCTCGGTGGCCACGAAGCCGATCCGGGCGATGTTCAGGTCCCGGTCGGCGCGGGAGAACGTCAGGCCCGCCGACAGCAGCGCCCGGACCAGGTCGCCGTCGAGCAGCGACACGGTCCGGTCGCCGCGCTCACTCAGCGCGTCCCGTAGCGCCCGGGCCAGCGTGGACTTGCCTGAGCCGGACAAGCCGGTAAAGAAGATGACCAGGCCGCGCTGGCGGCGCGGTGGGCGGGCCCGGCGCAGCTCCGCGGCCACCGCCGGGGGAGTGAACCAGGCCGGTACCTCCTCGCCCCGGTCGAGCAGATCGTCCAGCTCGCCCAGCGCCAGGTCGGTGCGTTCGGTACCCGGCTCGATCAGGGCCAGCGGGCGCCACACCTCGGCTGTCGGGTCGTAGGCCCAGTCGCCCGGGTCGAGGACCGGGATGACTGGCGCCGGCCGCACCCCGTCACCGGCCTGGCCGGCTGGCCGGGAGGCCAGCAGCTGGGTCGCGCCGTAGGCCGCGGCCACCCGGGCCTGCAACGCCAGGTCATCGGCCGGACTGACCTGGCTGCGGCGCAACGGTACCGGGATGACCAGGGTGCCCGGGGGCAGGCTGCGCGCGGCTGCCCGCACCGTGCGGACCAGCGCGTCCGGCCGCTGCACGATCTCGGCCGGGCCAGCCACCTGGGGCAGCAGCAGCAGCCGGGCCTTCAGCTGGCTGGCCGCGTGCCGGAGCTGGCCGATCTGCCGGGAGTGCAGCGGCGCGCTGGTCACGTACCCCAGCACCGGGACGCCGGCCAGCTCCGCCCGTACCTCGGCGGGCAGCCGCCGCAGCTCACGGAACGGCCCATGCTCGGCCGGGCGGAGTGCGGTCACCGGGCCGCTGAGCCGGACCAGATGCGAGTCCAGCGGCTGCCGGTCGGTGATATCCAGCACGGCCAGCGGAGTGCCTTCCGGGTCCTGCAGCAGCAGCTGGGCCGCGTCCGGCTTGAGGCTCCCAGCGGGCGCGTCCAGCGTGACCGGCACCGGCCACGGGGTGCCGTCGGGCAGCGTGCCGTGCGCGGTGACCGACATCGCCTCAGCCGGGGTCAGGTAGCCGCGCAGCGGCGCGAACGCGCCGGTGAGCAGCAGCTCCAGATCGCCCAGCTGCCCTTCGTCCAGGGTCAGCGCCGGAAGCCCAGCCAGCTGCGCGGGAATCCCCGCTGACGCCTCTGTCTGCACGATTCCCCCATCCACTCCTGCCGCCCTTAACCACCGGCCGTATCCGCCGGGCAAGCAGAGGCTACATCAGAGGATGCGGGCGAACCGGTTCTCCGGCTTGCGCAGCACGTAGAGGAACTCCTCATGGCCAGCCGTCAGCCGGTGCCCGGACAGCCAGGCCACCGCCCGCTGCGCGGCCAGGTAGCCGCGGGGGGCCGGGCACAGCCCGCCCGCCAGCCCGCCGAGCGGCTGGCGCTCGGCGATGACCAGGCCGCGCAGCAGCACGTAGGACTGCACGCCGCGGACCGAGGCGAGCCGCTCGTACACCGCCGGGTACGGCCCGGGCCGGCCCGGCCGGTGCCGGCGCCAGATCGCGCCGCGCAGCCAGCCAGGCAGCACCCGGTCCAGGAAGCCCGCCGCGGCATCCCGGTCCCGGACCTGCAGCAGCAGCAGGCCGCCCGGCTTGACCGCCCCGGTCAGCCGGTCGAGCACCAGTTCGGCGTGGTGGATCCGGTCCAGCAGCAGGACGGCGGCCACGATGTCGTAAGACCGCTGGGGCAGCGGGATCGTGCGCAGGTCGCCCAGCGTGCAGCGGCTCAGGTCCGGGTGCGTGGCCAGCGCGGCCCGGCTGGCCGGCTGGTCGTCATCGACCTGGGTGATGAGGATGTCGGCGCCGCTGTCCCGCAGGCGGCCCAGGCCCAGGTCACCGGCCGCGGTGACCGCGCCGGCCAGCAGCACGGCGATCTGCTGGCCGAAGCGTTCTGTCACGTAGCCCTGCGCCCACCTGGTGAACAGGCTGGTCTCCGCCGTGGTGTCTGACGAAACGGGGTCCGACGACACTGTGCCCGGCGGCACTGGCTGGCGCTGCGCCTGCCGCGCCCGCGCTGAACGCGTTTCCGGGGGGCCTGCCGATCGTGTGGTATCTCCCCCCGGAACACCGCTGACCGATGTCACAAACCCCTAAACTAGCCCTCTGCCTGCGGATAGTCACGGGTAACGGACTGGTTAGCAAGCAGGTTTGGCAACGCTGTGTGCTGGGCGGCCCGCCGGGGCCTCTAAACTAGAGGGATCCCGCCTGGTTCCAGGTAGCTCCGCTGCCCGCTAGCGCGGGCCTTTCGTGCTGCCCCCGTGGCCGCCACTACGGGCCGATCAAGGACACCATGAGCCTCGCCGGATTGCTCAGCGTCATAGCCGAGGACCCCGGGCTTCGGCATGCGCTGAGCCAGGTCGGCCCGGCCGAGAACACGGGCGCGGACCTCGTCGCACCGCCCGCGCTCCGGCCGTTCCTGGCTGCGGCCTTGGCCAGCACGCCGCCGGGAGCGGGCCAGCCCGGCGCCGAGCCGGAGCGGTTCGTGCTGGCCGTGACGGCGACCGCGCGTGAGGCGGAGGACCTGACCAGCGCGCTCGAGTCGCTGCTGCCGCCGGGCACGGTGGCGTGTTTCCCGGCCTGGGAGACCCTGCCGCACGAGCGGATCTCACCGCGCTCGGACACCTCCGGGCGGCGGCTGGCCGTGCTGCGCCGGCTGGCCCACCCGGACCCGGGCAACCCACTGGCCGGCCCGGTCACCGTGCTGGTCACCCCGGTGCGCAGCCTGCTCCAGCCGATGGTCAGCGGGCTGGGCGACCTGGCGCCGGTGGCGCTGCGCCCGGGCCAGGACGCCGACTTCGAGGAGACCATCACCCGGCTCATCGACATCGGCTACGTCCGCACCGACCTGGTCGAGCACCGCGGTGAGATCGCGGTGCGCGGTGGCATCCTGGACGTGTTCCCGCCCATCGAGGAGCATCCGCTCCGGGTGGAATTCTGGGGCGACAGCGTCGAGGAGATCCGTTACTTCCGGGTCGCCGACCAGCGCAGCCTGCACGCCGCCGAGAGCCTGTGGGCCCCGCCGTGCCGTGAGCTGCTGCTCAGCCCGGCGGTCCGGGAGCGTGCCCGGCAGCTGGCCAAGGACCATCCCGGCCTGGCCGAGATCCTGGGCAAGCTGGCCGACGGCATCGGCGTGGAAGGCATGGAAGCGTTCGCCCCGGTGCTGGCCGACCGGATGGAATTGCTGCTGGACCACGTGCCGCCCGGCGGCCTGGTGCTGGCCTGCGACCCGGAGCGGATCCGGGCCCGGGCCGCGGACCTGGTCCGGACCAGCCAGGAGTTCCTCGAAGCGTCCTGGGTCAACGCGGCCGCCGGTGGCCAGGCCCCGGTCGACCTGGGTGCCGCGGCGTTCCAGCCGCTGGCCGCGGTGCGCACCGCCGCCCGCGAACTGGGCATCGGCTGGTGGACCGTCACCCCGTTCGACAGCCCGGACGCCGTACCCGGCGAGCTCCCGGATGTGGCCGAGGCCGGTGCGGAGCGGCTGGCGTTCAGCATAGAAGCCTCCCCGCTGCCCGGGTATCGCGGCGATACCACGCGCGCCGTCGCGGAGGTGCGCCAATGGCTGGCCGACGGGTGGCGGGTGGCCCTGGTCACCGAGGGCCACGGGCCGGCCCAGCGGCTGGCCGAGATGCTCCGCGGCGAGGGGCTCGGCGCCCGGCTCGGCGACCTCGACCAGCCGCCCGAGCCGGCCGTGCCGTACGTGAGCACCGGACTGCTGCAGCACGGCTTCATCTGGGCGCCGGTGCGGCTGGCCGTGCTGACCGAGGCCGACCTGGCCGGGCAGCGCACGGCCAGCAAGGAACTGCGGATGCCGGCCCGGCGCCGCGGCGGCATCGACCCGCTGCAGCTCACCCCGGGCGACTACATCGTGCACGAGCAGCACGGCGTGGGCCGGTACCTGGAGATGACCAGCCGCAACGTGCAGGGCGCGATCCGCGAGTACCTGGTCATCGAGTACGCGGCCAGCAAGCGCGGCCAGCCGCCGGACCGGCTGTACGTGCCGACCGACCAGCTCGACCAGGTCACCAGGTACGTCGGCGGGGAAGCGCCCAGCCTGCACCGGCTGGGCGGCGCGGACTGGGCCAAGACCAAGGGCCGGGCGCGCAAGGCGGTCCGGCAGATCGCCGCCGAGCTGATCCGGCTGTACTCGGCCCGGATGGCGTCGCTGGGGCACGCGTTCGGCGGGGACACCCCGTGGCAGCGGGAGCTGGAAGACGCGTTCCCGTACGTGGAGACGCCAGACCAGCTGGCCGCCATCAACGAGGTCAAGCGGGACATGGAACGGCCGGTGCCGATGGACCGGCTGATCTGCGGCGACGTCGGCTACGGCAAGACCGAGATCGCGGTGCGCGCGGCGTTCAAGGCGGTCCAGGACGGCAGCCAGGTGGCCGTGCTGGTGCCGACCACGCTGCTGGCCCAGCAGCACTTCGCCACGTTCAGCGAGCGGTTCGCGCCGTTCCCGGTCACGGTGCGGATGCTGTCCCGGTTCCAGAGCGACGCCGAGGCGGCCCAGGTCCGCGAGGAGATGACCGAGGGCAAGGTGGACGTGGTGGTCGGCACCCACCGGCTGCTCTCCCCGGACACCCGGTTCGCCCGGCTCGGCCTGGTCATCCTGGACGAGGAGCAGCGCTTCGGCGTCGAGCACAAGGAATACCTGAAGCGGCTGCGCACCGAGGTGGACGTGCTGGCCATGTCGGCCACCCCGATCCCGCGCACGCTGGAGATGGGCATCGCCGGGATCCGCGAGATGTCCACCATCCTCACCCCGCCGGAAGAACGCCACCCGGTGCTGACCCTGGTCGGCCCGTACGACGAGAAGCAGATCGCCGCGGCCATCCGGCGTGAGCTGCTCCGCGACGGCCAGGTGTTCTTCGTGCACAACCGGGTCAGCTCCATCAACCGGGTGGCGGCCCGGCTGGGCGAGCTGGTCCCGGAGGCCCGGATCGCGGTCGGCCACGGCCAGATGAACGAGCACGTGCTGGAAGGCGTGATGAGCGACTTCCTGGACCGCAAGTACGACGTGCTGGTGTCGACCACCATCATCGAGTCCGGGCTGGACATCCCGAACGCGAACACGCTGATCGTGGACCGGGCGGACGCCTACGGGCTGCCCCAGCTGCACCAGCTGCGCGGCCGGGTCGGCCGGAGCAGCGAGCGCGGCTACGCCTACTTCCTGTTCCCGCCGGAGACCCCGCTGACCGAGACCGCGCACGAGCGGCTGGCCACCATCGCGCAGCACACCGAGGCGGGCGCGGGCATGTACGTGGCGCTGAAGGACCTGGAGATCCGCGGGGCCGGCAACCTGCTCGGCGGCGAGCAGTCCGGGCACATCGCCGGGGTCGGCTTCGACCTGTACGTGCGGATGATCGGCGAGGCGGTCACCGAGCTGAAGGGCGACGGGCCCGCGGAGCGGCCGGAAGTCCGGGTCGAGCTGCCGGTCAACGCGCACATCCCGCACGACTACGTGCCCGGTGAGCGGCTCCGGCTGGAGGCCTACACCCGGGTCGCGGCCATCGATTCGGCCGAGGACGTGGCCGAGGTGCGGGATGAGCTGGCCGACCGGTACGGACCGCCGCCCGAGCCGGTGCAGAACCTGCTGGCGGTGGCGCGGCTGCGGCTGGCGGCCCGCCGGGCTGGGCTGACCGACATCATCCAGCAGGGCACGTTCATCCGGTTCTCCCCGGTCGAGCTG
>DATCUG010000410.1:0-4947 GCA_036567525.1 Streptosporangiaceae bacterium
CGCATCAACCGCGACTGCTCCGCCAACCGCGGCTGCGACCGCCGCGCCCACCGCGACTGCGGCGCCTACCGCGGTGACCCCGGCGGCGGCCACGTCGCCGACTGGCGCGGCCGCCCCGTCGGCCAGCGCCAGCGGACCGCAGCAGATGGTGACCCCGTCGGTTAGCGCGGCCGCGTCGGCTACCGCCAGCGCCCCCGCCGCCGCCACGGTGACCACCCCGGCCGTGACCGGCACCGCGCCGCCCGCCAACGCCAACTCGGCGGCCGCCTCCGGCACCCCGGACGCGATCCTGCAGGGCGCGAACTGCGTCGCCGGCGAGAACATCGCGGGCCAGGGCTTCTCCTCGTTCACCCAGGTGGCCGCGTGCAACGCGGTGGCGTTCTTCCAGGCGGCCAACACGGCTATCCAGAATGGCCAGCTCACCGTGCCCGCTCTGGGCACCGCGACGGATGGCCAGGCCTGCCTGAGCACCCGCAACTTCGGCGTCATCGACCAGGACCAGAGCGACAACGTCACCACCAAGTACCTGGCCCTGGGCAACGGCACCACCGCGCAGGACAACGCGGCCAACGCGGCCGCGCTGGCCGGATCGACCCCGATCTTCAACGGCAGTGACAACGCGCTGATCGATGCGTTCGTGGACCCGGCGCTGGGCTGCACTCCCTGGATGGTCAACGACCTGGCCAACCCCGGGCAGACGGCGACCGCGCTGCCGCTGGACGAACTCCAGTCGGCCGCGTTCGACGGCAACGCCGCGGCCCTGGTCCCGCTGAACGACCCGATGGTGCTGGACAACAACGCCAACCAGAACACGGACAAGGCCAACACCTACCGCTCGATCGTGGACCAGCCGGCCCTGCCCGCTGGGCAGAGCCCGGCCGAGTACTGCGGTGACATGGAGAGCATCCAGGGCGTGCGGCTGCAGCAGGATGTCAACCTGCTGATCAAGGGGACCAGCCCGATGCCGGCCGCGGCCAGCAACCTGTTCACCTTCCTGGCCATGCGGCTGCAGCAGTCGTTCACCAACCTGAACTGCCAGAACTTCGGGCTGCAGAACGACGTGTCCACCACGGTGGACGGCAACGGCGTGGTCGTCGCGGCCTGCTTCCTGCAGCAGGTCAACGCGGTCACCGCGGGAGCCGGCAACCCGACGTTCGGGATGAAGGTCTGCCCGGCCACCACGGCCACCGCGGCCGCGACGGCCACGGCCACCGCGGCGCCCACCACCACGGCGGCGGCCACCGCGACAGCCACGGCGGCGCCCACCGCCACCGCAACCGCCGCCCCGACAGCGACGGCGACCACCACCACCGGGACGACGACGACCCGGCACCGGCGGCACCACCACCACCGCTTCTTCTGATCCAGCGGAGTAAGGGGCAGCGGGCCCGTCCCGGGGTGATCCCGGGGCGGGCCCGCTCACGTTGTCCGGCGGCGGCTCAGCTGTGCTGGGCCACCTGAGCCCGGCCGTCGGCGGCGGGCCCGTCCGCGGCGGGACTGCCCGCGGGCCTCATGCCCGCTGCGCCGCTGCCGCCCGCGGGCCTGCTGCCCGGGGCCTGCGCACCCGGGGCCTGGGCACCCGGGGCCTGGGCACCCGGGGCCTGGACACCCGGAGCCTGGGCGCCGGGAACCTGGACAGCCGCGTGCCGGGCATCCCCGGCCTGGGACGCCGCGGCCCGGGCGGCGGCCGGCTGCACGGTCAGCCCGGCCGTCTCAGTGAGGAACTTCCAGCCGCCCAGGGTGTCCCCGTTCGGGTAGATGGCGGTGCGCACCGTCGCCATCAGCTTGGCTACCGCGAGTTCCAGCGACTCCTGGTCGATGACCATCGACGCGGTGATCCAGCCCTGGGCCAGCGAGGCGGTGAGGTCCACCTCATCCACCGCCGGGTCGGTCTCCTCGATCTCGGCGAGAGCGTAGGCGAGCGCGTCGAAGCGGGCGCCGTCGAGCGGGCCGCTGCCCTGCACCCGCATCTCGCCGTAGAACCTCATCGCCGTGCCCCTTGCCCAGACCCTGTCAGCGTCAAGCCTGCGCAGGATGCTAGCCCAAACCGGCCTTCGGTGAGCCAACGGTGACGAAGCACCCATCAGCAGTATGTCCGGTTGTGTGCGATTACGGGGGATGTTGACCGGCCCTGTGCTGCGAGTTACGAAGGAGACAGGCACCCCTGTACAAAGGAGGCAAAACGGATGAGGCGCTTGATCCGTGCGCTGATCGCTGCCTTACCACTCATTCCCCTGGGCCTGGTCGCCGTGGTGGCGCCCGCGCCCGCCGCGCAGGCCGAGGACAACGGGGTCGGGCTGACCCCGGCGCTCGGCTGGAGCAGCTGGAGCTTCATCCGGCATGATCCCACCGCGGCCAACATCGAAGCGCAGGCCCGCGCGATGAAGAGCAGCGGGCTGGCCCGCGCCGGGTTCCAGTACGTGAACGTGGACGACTTCTGGTACCAGTGCCCGGGCAGCCAGGGCCCCAATGTGGATCAGTACGGCCGCTGGGTCATTGATAACAGCAAGTTCCCGGCGGGCGGCGGGGCGGGCGGCAGCGAGAACGGCATCCAGGTCGTCGCTGACTACGTGCACCACCTCGGGCTCAAGTTCGGGCTGTACGTCACGCCCGGCATCTCAAAGCAGGCGGTCGCGCAGAACACGCCGATCGCGGGCACGTCCTACACCGCGGACCAGATCGCCGAGCCGGCCGTCTCCGAGCACAACTACAACTGCGGCGGCATGGTCGGCATCGACTACAGCAAACCGGGCGCGCAGGCGTTCATCAACTCCTGGGCCGACCAGTTCGCGTCCTGGGGAGTGGACTACATCAAGCTGGACGGCGTCGGCTCGTTCGACATCCCGGATGTGCAGGCCTGGTCGCAGGCGCTGCGGCAGACCGGCCGGCCGATCCACCTGGAACTGTCCAACAGCCTGGCCATCGCCGACGCCAGCACCTGGGCGCAGTATTCCAACGGCTGGCGGACCGGCGGCGACATCGAGTGCTACGGGTGTGAGAGCAGCGGCAGCAGCTACCCGCTGACCGACTGGGCCAACGTCGAGTCCCGGTTCAGCCAGGTCGCGCAGTGGCAGCCGTACGGCGGCCCGGGCGCGTTCAACGATTACGACTCGCTGGAGGTAGGCAACGGCAGCAACGACGGGCTGACCCCGGCGGAACGGCAGACCCAGATGAGCCTGTGGTCGCTGGCCGCGTCGCCGCTCATCCTCGGCACCGACCTGACCCACCTCGACCCGCTCGACCTGAGCTACCTGACCAACCGGGCCGTGCTCTCGGTGGACCAGGACAGCATCGACGCGTCCCGGGTCGCGGACAGCAGCACCGCCCAGGTATTCGCCAAGACGGAGAAGTCCGGCGACGTGGTGGCCGGCCTGTTCAATACCAGCAGCCAGGCTGAGGTGGTCTCCACCACGGCCGCCGCCGTTGGCCTGCCGGCCAGCAACGCCTATTTACTGAACGATCTCTGGCGCCACCGGCTTACCGAGTCCGGCGGGGTCATCGCGGCTGATGTCCCCGCACACGGGGTCGCCTTGTTCCGCATCCGGCCGGTAACTCAGTCGGCGGCAGGCCTGGTGCCGCCGAACACGACGCTGGCCGAGACGGGGCTGGCCACGCTGACCGGCGGCCAGCCGGGCACGGCGACGGTCTCGTTCACCAACGACGGCGTCCAGCCGGTGCCGTCGGTCCGGCTCACCCTGGCCGCCCCGGCGGGCTGGACGGTGACCCCGGGTGCGGCGTCGCTGGGCCCGGTGGCACCAGGGGCGACCGTGCAGGCCACGTTCACCGTGACCGCACCGGCGCCCCCGTCAGGGGAGCTGTTCGGCAACGGCAGCCTGACGGCGGATGCCAGTTACCAGTGGAGGGCGTTCAGCCAAAAAGATGCTTTGGCGGTCAGCGTGACGACTACGTCGCCGGTGCAGTCGCCGTGGCGGACCTATTCCTCGGCCACCGACGCCCCGGCTGCGTTCGGCCAGTCCGGCCAGCAGTTCGCGATCGAGGGGGCCGGCGCCGACCTGTACAGCGGGACCGACGCGTACAGCAGCATCTACCAGCCCGGCCTGGTGGGCGCGGCGGCCACGATCGAGACCAAGGTCACCGCGCAGCAGAACATGACCGGTTACGCCAAGGCCGGCATCCTGGTGCGCAACGACATGACCGGCTCGGGCACCTCGCCCGAGGGGGTGATCCTGTTCGAGTCGCCGTCCGGCGGCATCCAGCTGGAGTGGGCGTCCGGCGGCGGGGACTTCATCAACTCGGTGACCCCAGCCAACGGCACCATCCCGGAGAGCCTGCCGGTCTACCTGGAACTGGTCCGGGACGGCTCGGCGTATACCGGCTACTACTCCTACGACGGCACGTCCTGGCTCAAGGTGGGCAGCGCCACGCTGACCGGGCAGGCGGCCACCCAGGACGCGGGGATGTTCCTCACCTCGCACGCCGCCGGCCAGCCCGGGCAGGCCACGTTCAGCGGGTTCACCGTCACTGGGTCCGCGGCCACGCCGCCGCTGGCCACGTCGTACGAGGCCGAGGCGGCGGCCAACACGATCGCGGGCGGCGCGGGTGCCACCGCGTGCCCGACCTGCTCGGGCGGGGCGAAGGTCGGCTTCGTCGGGGCGGGCGGCACGCTCACCTTCACTGGGGTGACCGTGCCCAGCGCCGGGACGTACCAGGTGACGATCGCCTACCTGGACGGCTCGGCGACCGGGCGGCAGGCCGACGTGACCGTGAACGGCGGTCCGGCCCAGCTGGTCCAGTTCGCGCCCACGGGCAGCTTCAGCACGGTGGGCACGATGACGGTGCCGCTGGCGCTGACCGCCGGGAGCAACACGATCGAGTTCAGCAACCCGTCCGCCTACGCCCCCGACTTCGATCGCATCATTGTGGCGGGGTCGCCTGGCTGATCAACACACCAGCTAGGTGTTAGCGCGGTGATTTATGCCCCGCCGG
>DATCUG010000411.1:0-12707 GCA_036567525.1 Streptosporangiaceae bacterium
GTCCAGCTCGACGGCCAGCTCCTCCGGGGTGGGCTCACGGCCGAGCCGCTGGTGCATGTCCCGCTCCACGCGGGACAGCTTGCTCAGCATCTCCAGCACGTGCACCGGCAGCCGGATGGTCCGGGCCGAGTCGGCGAAGCCACGCTGGATGGCCTGCCGGATCCACCACATGGCGTAGGTGGAGAACTTGTACCCCTTGGTGTAGTCGAACTTCTCCACCGCGCGGATCAGCCCGAGGTTGCCTTCCTGCACCACATCGAGCAGGGACAGCCCGCGGTCGCTGTACTTCTTGGCCACCGAGACGACCAGCCGCAGGTTGGCCTCCAGCATGTGCGCCTTGGCGCGCCGGCCGTCCTCGGCGACCTCTTCCAGGTCACGGCGGTAGGCCTCGTCCAGGTCGTGCTCGGTCTCCAGCTTGTGCTCGGCGAACAGGCCGGCCTCGATCCGCTTGGCCAGGTTCACCTCCTGCTCGGCGGTGAGCAGGCTGGTCCGCCCGATGGACTTGAGGTAGGTGTGCACCGAGTCGCCCATGGCCGACGTCTGGTCGTCCAGGTCCACTTCCACCGCCACCGGCTGGGCGATGTCCGCCGGGCTGGGCTCAGTCAGGCCTGCGGCCGGGTCCGCCTCGGCTGCCTCGGTGACAGCCGCGTCCAGAGCGTCCGGCCCAGGCTCGTCGGTGGCTTCCGGCGATTCGGTGCGCTGTGCAGTCTTCATGTCCTCCGTGCCCGTCCGTGCTCCCTGTGGGCCCGTGCTTCCCTGGGGGCCAGTGCCCCCGCCCGGCTCGTCACCCAGCCGCACTCCGGCTTCCGCCAGCTCACGCATGATGGACCGGCCTTCGGCCGGCGTAACGCCTGCGCCTACGAACGCCGCGCGCAGCTCGGTCAGTGACAGGTAGCCCTGCCCGCGGCCAAGCTGGATCAGCTCGTCCACGTGCTGGGTTGCCTCGTCAGCCACATCAGGCTCCCGCCTGGCGGTTGCGCTCCTCGGCATCGAGGCACCTCCCTTCGTGGGCGTGCGTTACGCACGTTTCGGTCGGCACGTTTCCGTGGTTCGATGTGCTCTAGCGGTTCGCAGTTCTTGCTACTGTGAAGCGCGGGCACTATCTAATAACGCTCAGTGGAGCCGATTGTTCCCGGCCCGGGCGTTGTCTCTGCCTGCATGCCCCGGCGGCCCAGACCTCTTTTCTGCTTAACGCCAGCGCCTGCTCACTCAATCCCCGGCGGCTAGCCGCCGCAGCGCCTGCAAGTCCGGCTTGCCGGACCGGAGCAGCGGGATGGCCGGGACCAGCACGATGGCCCGGGGTGCGGCGAAGCCGGGCAGCTTCCCGGCGGCCGCGGCGCGGAGCGCGGCCAGGCTGGGCGGGTCGGCCGGGTCGGCCGGCACCACGACCGCGGTGACCAGTTCCCCCCACTCCGGGTCAGCCCGCCCGGTCACCGCGACATCCCGCACGCCCGGGCAGCCGGCCAGCACCGCCGCCACCTCGTCGGCCGCCACCTTCTCACCGCCGGTGTTGATCATCCCGTCGGCCCGGCCGCGGACGGTCAGCCGCCCGGACCCGTCCAGGCTGCCCAGGTCGGAGGTGACGAACCAGGGGCCGTCCATGACGGCCAGGCTGAGCTCGGGCTGTCCCCGGTAGCCGGCGAACAGCACCGGGCCGGCCAGCTGGATCCGGCCGTCCGCCGCGATCCGCACCGACACCCCGTCCAGCGGCCGCCCGTCGTAGACGCACCCGCCGCAGGTCTCGGTCATCCCGTAGCTGGTGATCACCCGGGCGCCCGCCGCCCGGGCCTCGGCCAGCAGGCCGGCCGGCACGGCGGCCCCGCCGAGCAGGATGCCGCGGAACGTGGCCAGCGCGGCCGGCCCGCCCGGCTGGCCGAGCAGGTGCCGCACCTGGGTGGGCACCAGCGATACGTAGTCGCAGCCCGCACCGCTCACCGCGGCCGGGGTGTCCAGCCGGGGCAGCACCACCGGGTCGGTACCAGCCAGCAGGGACCGCACGAACACCTGCAGCCCGGAAATGTGGCTGGGCGGCAGGCAGGACAGCCACCGCTGGCCCGGCCCGGCGCCCAGCCGGGCCAGGCTGGCCCCGGCCGAGTGGCGCAGCGCCGCCGCGGTCAGCTCAGCGCCTTTCGGCTGGCCGGTGGACCCGGAGGTGGCGATCACCACCGCCGTCCCCGGGGCCAGCGCGGCGGAGTTCACCGGGGCCAGCCGCTCGGTGCCGTCCCCGGTCTCCAGGGTGTCCGGGCCGAGCGCGCGGAGCAGCGCGGCCACCTTGCCCGGTGGCAGCCGCGGGTCCACCGGCAGCACCGCCGGGCCGGTGCCGTCCAGCGCGGCGGCCAGCACCTCGAGCAGCCGCCCGGCCTGCGCCTGGGCAGGCAGCAGGACTGCGTGCAGGGGGCGGGGACTCATCGACGTAAGGTTATCCGGCAGATCAGCCGGCGCACTGGGAGGGTAATCAGTGGCAGTGCCAGCCCGGGGGGGCGACCCCCCGGAACCCCCCGATCGCCGCTTCGCGCCGAGCGGCGGCAAGCCGCCGCGAGAGCGGGTGGACGCCGCGCTGGGCGGGCTGCGCGCGTTCGCCATCCCGATGCGCACCCGTTTCCGCGGCATCACGGTCCGCGAGGGCGCGCTGATCGAAGGGCCGGCCGGCTGGGCCGAGTTCTCCCCGTTCGCCGAGTACGGGCCGCGGGAATGCGCCCGCTGGCTGGCTTGCGCGCTGGAAGCGGCCTGGGACGGCTGGCCCGCACCGCGCCGCGGCCAGGTGCCGGTCAACGTGACCGTGCCCGCGGTCGGCCCGGAGCAGGCGCAGCGCATCGTGGCCGCCTCGGGCTGCCGGACGGCCAAGGTCAAGGTGGCCGAGCCGGGCCAGCCGGCCGGCGCGGACATCGACCGGGTCGCCGCGGTACGCGACGCGCTGGGCCCCAGCGGCCGGATCCGGGTGGACGCCAACGGCGGCTGGGATGTGGGCACCGCGGCCCGGATGCTCGCCGAGCTGGCCCGGTCCGGGCTGGAATACGCCGAGCAGCCCTGCCCGACCCTGGACGAGCTGGCCGCGCTGCGCAAACGGGTGGATGTGCCGGTGGCCGCGGACGAGTCGATCCGCCGCGCCGAGGACCCGCTCGCGGTGCGCGCGGCGGGCGCGGCCGACATCGTGGTGCTCAAGGCGCAGCCGCTGGGCGGGGTGCGCGGCGCGCTGCGCATCGCCGAGGCGTGCGGGCTGCCCGTGGTCGTGTCCAGCGCGGTGGAGTCCTCGGTCGGCCTGGCCGCCGGGGTGGCCTTGGCCGCCGCCCTGCCCGAGCTGCCCTACGCGTGCGGGCTGGCCACGATGAGCCTGCTCACCGGGGATGTCACGGCGGCGCCGCTGGCCGAAGAGGATGGCGTGATAACGGTCCGCCGCCCGACGGTGGACGAGAAGCACCTGGCCGAGTGGCAGGCCGATCCGGCCCCGTGGCGGGCCCGGCTGAGCGCTGCTGCGGAGTTCCTCCGATGACCGCGCCAAAGGGGGGCGCCGCCGACTGGACTGAGGAGGGAGGGAGCGAGGAACGAGCGACCGAGCGACGAGGGAAGGAGGCGGGTCCAGCCCCCCGGAGGCGCAAAGAAGCACAGAATCCGTCGACTGCGTTCGCCACCGCCTTCGTCGACGAGCTGATCCGCTGCGGGCTGCGCGAGGTGGTGCTCGCGCCCGGTTCCCGCTCCGCGCCGCTGGCCATGGCGCTGCACGACCGGTCCGGCCCGGGCGGCCCGCTCCGGCTGCATGTCCGGATCGACGAGCGGACCGCGGCGTTCCTGGCCCTCGGCCTGGCCAAGGCCGGCGGGCGGCCGGCCGCGGTGCTGTGCACCTCGGGCACCGCGGCGGCCAGCTTCCACCCGGCCGTGATCGAGGCGGACGAGTCCGGGGTGCCGCTGCTGCTGCTCACCGCGGACCGGCCGCCCGAGCTGCGCGGCACCGGGGCCAACCAGACCATCGACCAGCTCCACCTGTACGGCGGCGCGGTCCGCTGGTTCGCCGACGTGGGTGTGCCGGAGGCCCGCCCCGGGATGAACGCCTACTGGCGGTCGCTGGCCTGCCGCGCCTGGGCGGCCGCGTCCGGCGCGGCCGGCGGCTTCCCCGGCCCGGTCCAGCTCAACGTCCCGCTCCGCGACCCGCTGGTCCCCGGCCTGCCCGACACCGGGCAGGCCGGGCACGACCCGGCCGGCTGGCCCGAGCCACTGGATGGACGGCCGGGGGAGCAGCCGTGGACCCGGCTGGCCCGGGACACCGGCCCCGGTGAGCTGGGTGCCCTGGAGCTGCCGTGGACCGAACGGGGCGTTCTGCTGGCTGGTGATGGGGCGGTGGAGCCGGCCACTGTGGCCGCGGTAGCCGAACGGGCGGGCTGGCCGGTGCTGGCCGAACCATCGTCCGGAGCGCGGCGGGGGAGCACGGCGCTGACCGCCTACCAGTACCTGCTGGATGATCCGGCATTCACCGCCGCGCACCCGCCGGACCTGGTCATCTCGGCCGGGCGGCCCGGGTTGTCCCGGGGCCAGCTCGGCTTCCTGCGGCAGGCCGCCGGGCACGGCGCGCGGCACGTGGCGCTCACCCAGGGGCCCGGCCGGTGGGCCGATCCGGCCCGGACAGCCACGGACGTGGCGGCCCGGATCCTATTGACTGGCGGGCCGCCGCCCGGCCCGGCCACGGACTGGCTGTGCCGCTGGCAGCGAACCGATGCCGCCGCCCGCGGCGCACTGGACGCGATCCTCGGCGCCGATCCCGGGCTGACCGAGCCGCGGCTGGCCCGCGACCTGGCCGCGGCGCTGCCGGACGGCGCGCTGCTGTGGGCCGCGTCCAGCCTGCCCATCCGGGACCTGGACCGGCACATGGCCCCCCGGGCCGGGCTGCGCGTGCTGGCCAGCCGCGGCGCCAGCGGCATCGACGGGCTGATCTCCGCGGCGTCCGGCGCCGCCCTGGCCCACCAGGCCGCGGGCGGCGGGCCGGCCGTGGCGCTGCTCGGCGACCTGGCCGTGCTGCACGACGCGCCCGCCCTGTTCGCCGGGCCCGGCGAGCCCCGCCCCGACCTGGTCATCGTGGTGGCCAGCAACGACGGGGGCGGCATCTTCTCCAGCCTGGAGCCGGCCGCCTTCCCGGACAGCTTCGAGCGCGTCTTCGGCACCCCGCACGGCGCCCGGCTCAGCGCGCTGGCCGCGGCGGCCGGGCTGCCCTACCTGAGCCTCAGCCAGCCCGCGGACCTGCCCGCCGCGCTGCGCGGCAGCGGGCTGCGCATCGTCGAGGTGCCGGCCGGCCGGGCGGCAGGCGCGGCGCTGCGCCGCCGGCTGCACGAGGCCGCCGTGACCGCTATCCGTGGGGCCGGCTGAGCAGTTCTCGCCCCGATGTCCCGGCTACCGCCGGATCGGCTGAGCAGTATTCGCCCCGTTGTCCGGTCCGCCCGGCCGGGTCACTACCCGGTGCATACCCAGACAGGCAGATTTGCTATACAAGGGCGAGCTATGTGCAACTTATCCGCAGAGTGGGGCGTGCTGGCGGAAGAGTACGTGCCTGTTACGCTCAAGTCACGAAAGTGTCCCAAGCTGGTGCGTTCACTTGTCGGTGCGACGTGGCTCGTGCTGATCTAGCCAATAGCCGGTCTTCCGGCCTTACAACCATGTCTGTCGGACCGGCCGGCGCTACCCGTGCCCCGGCCGTTCCCTGTGCGTGAAGGAGCCGTGGTAATGGGGCGAGCCCCTGAACAGCAAGCACAACCAAGATCCAGGCTCCGCAGCAGGTTTGCCCTCGTGGTAGTCGGCGCGGCCGCGCTGGCACTCGTCGCGGCAGGCTGCGGGGGCAGCGGTTCTTCCGGTTCGTCGACCGGCGGCACGAAGCAGAAGGGTGGCACCGCCACCTATGCACTGCCGCCGTCGAGCACGCCGAACTACATCTGGCCGTACTCCAGCAGCGCCGTGTTCAGCGTCACCAACGCGTCCTACCTGCAGGACCTGCTGTACCGCCCGCTGTACTGGTTCGGCAAGGGCACCGCGCCGGATTACAACGCGTCCCTCAGCCTGGCCAACGCCCCGCAGTTCAGCGGGAACAAGGTGACGATCACCCTCAAGCACTACATGTGGTCCAACGGGCAGCCAGTGACCGCGTCCAACGTCATGTTCTGGCTGAACATGGAGACCGCGGAGCCGGCCAACTACGGTGGCTACACCGGATTCCCGGCCAGCATCGTGAAGGACATCAAGGTGGTCAGCCCGACTCAGCTGACCATGACGATGGACAAGGCCTACTCGCACAACTGGTTCCTGTACAACGAGCTGGCCCAGATCTACCCGATGCCGGAGGCCTGGGACCGGACCGCGTCCGGGCCGAAGCACTGCACCACCACGGTGAGCGACTGCAAGGCCGTGTACAGCTACCTGGACAGCCAGTCGAAGACGCTGAACAGCTACGCGTCCTCGCCGCTGTGGTCGGTCGTGGACGGGCCGTGGAAGCTGAGCTCGTTCAACGCGGACGGGCACATCACGTTCGTGCCGAACAAGTCCTACAGCGGCCCGGTCAAGCCGACCCTGTCGCAGTTCAAGGAAGTGCCGTTCACCACGGACTCGGCCGAGTACAGCGTGCTGCAGGCGCCGAACTCCAGCATCGACGTGGGTTACCTGCCGGAGCAGGACGCCCCGGCCAAGCCGCTGAACGCGACGGTCGGCCGGAACCCGCTGAATGGCTACACGCTGGACCCGCTGTACGCCTGGGGCATCAACTACTACGTGATGAACTTCCAGAGCACGACCGGGAACGGCCCGATCATCAAGCAGCTGTACTTCCGGCAGGCGCTGGCCTACCTGATGAACCAGAAGTCGGTCATCCAGGGCCCGCTGCGCGGCTACGGCCAGTTCACCATCGGCCCGATCCCGAGCGCGCCGAAGACGCAGTTCCTGTCGCCCAGCGCGTCCACGGGTGACCCGTTCCCGTTCAGTGAGTCGAAGGCCAAGTCCCTGCTGACCAGCCACGGCTGGAAGGTCACCCCGAACGGCGTGACCACCTGCACCAACCCGAGCATGTGTGGCCCGGGGATCAAGAAGGGCCAGGGCCTGAACTTCCAGCTGCCGTTCGCGAACGGCACCGCGTGGATCACCTCGGAGATGACCCAGCTGCAGTCCAACGCGGCCTCGGTCGGCATCAAGCTGAACCTCAAGCCGGAGCCGTTCAACCAGGTCATCGCCCTGGCTGGTGGCAACTGCGTGGTCACCAAGAGCTCCTGCAACTGGGACTTCGCCAACTGGGGCGGTGGCTGGGACTACTTCCCGGACTTCTACCCGACCGGCGAGGAACTGTTCATGTGCGGGGTGCCGGCCAACTCCGGCGGGTACTGCAACAAGCAGAACGACTCGCTGATCAACTCCACGCTGACCAACAGCAGCATGACGCCGATGTACAACTGGCAGAACTTCATTTCGCCACAGCTCCCGATGCAGTGGCAGCCCAACGGCGCCTACGAGCTGACGGAGATCAAGAACAACCTCCGGGGGGTCACTCCACAGCCGGCGACCCTGTCCATCAACCCGGAAAACTGGTATTTCGTGAAGTAACCGGCAACCGGTGACCGCATCAGGCCGCCGCTGCCAGACGTGGGGGTGCCGGGTCACACTCGGCACCCCCACGCCATACCGCCCGCAAGGGGGAGTTAGTGACAATCTTTCTGCTGCGCAGGGTGCTGCAGTCGATCGTCGTCATCCTGCTGGTGACGGTGATGACGTTCGCCCTGCTGCGGGCGATCCCCGGCAACCCGGCGATCGCCATCCTCGGCCCGAACTCGTTCCGCAATCCGGCCGCGATTGCCCAGTTCGATAAGCAGTACGGGTTCGACCTGCCGTGGTACAGCCAGTACTGGCTGTGGCTGCGCCACCTGCTGGCCGGGAACCTCGGATTCTCGTGGAAGCTGAACCAGAGCGTGGCCTCGCTGCTCAGCACCCACCTGCCCAAGACGATCTTCCTGGTCGGCATCTCCACCATCCTGGCCCTGCTGCTGGCCGTGCCGGTGGGGGTTATCCAGGCGGTGCGCCGGAACAAGTTCGTGGATCACTTCTTCAACGGGTTCTCCACCGTGTTCTACGCGATGCCCGCGTTCCTGCTGGGGATCCTGCTGATCCTGTTCTTCGCGATCAAGATCCCGATCTTCCCGCCCGAGGGCCCGCAGGGTGAGGGCCTGGGCGTGCTGTTCACCAACTTCAACGCGCTGGTCCTGCCGATCGTCTCGCTGACCCTGATCACGCTGGCCCTGTTCAGCCGGTACATGCGGTCAGCCGTGCTGGACAACCTGACCGAGGACTATGTGCGCACGGCCAAGGCCAAGGGGGCGAGCGAGCGCCGGGTGCTGATCCGGCACGTGCTGCGCAACTCGCTGATCCCGATCGCCACGCTGCTCGGGCTCAGCCTGCCCGGCATCATCGCGGGTGCGCTGATCACCGAGTCGGTGTTCAACTACCCGGGCATGGGCTACCTGTTCTACCAGGCCGCGCTGAACTCGGACTACCCGATCTTGCTCGGAATCACTATCGTCGTAGCCGTGGCAACAGTCGTGGGTTCGTTGCTCGCCGACATCGCGTACGCGGTGCTCGACCCGCGGGTTAGGTACGTGAGCCAATGAGCCTCGCTAGCGTCCCGCCGGAACTTCCAGACCCGGAAAACCCGTCGGTCACCACCGGCCTTGTCACCACCTACGACACCGAGATCCGCGAGCCTGACCAGGCCGCCGCGGCGGCTGGCGCGCTGCCGGCTGGCAAGCCGCGCAGCACGTTCCGCCGCGGTCTCGAGGTGTTCCTCGAGAACAAACTGGCCGTGACCGGGGTCGGCATCTTCGTCTTCATGCTGCTGTTCTGCTTCGTCGGCCCGCTGCTGTACAAAACTAACCAGATTCAGGTCAACTTCTCGAACGAATTTTTCTCGCCCAACGGCCAGCACCTGCTGGGCACCGACGCCAGCGGGTTCGACGTGCTGGGCCGGCTCATGATCGCCGGGCAGATATCGCTGGAGGTCGGCCTGGCCGCCGCCGCGCTGGCCACCGTCATGGGTGTGCTGTGGGGCGCGGTGGCCGGCTACTTCGGCGGCATCCTCGACTCGGCCATGATGCGCATCGTGGACGCGCTGCTGTCCATCCCGGTGCTGTTCCTGGCCATCGTGGTGGTCACCCTGGTCACCCCGACCAAGCCGGTCCTCATCCTGGTCATCGCGCTGACCTCGTGGCTGACCACGTCCCGGCTGGTCCGCGGCGAGGCGCTGTCCCTGCGCACCCGGGACTACGTGCAGGCGATGAAGGTGATGGGCGGCGGCAGCCGGCGGGCCGTGCTGCGGCACATCGCGCCGAACGCGATCGGCACCATCATGGTGAACGCCACCTTCCAGGTGGCCGACGCGATCGCGCTCATCGTCGCGCTCAGTTACCTCGGCCTGGGCATCCGGCCCCCGCAGCAGGACTGGGGTGGCATGCTCAGCGACGGCATCCAGTATGTCAACGACAACTACTGGTGGCTGATCTTCCCGGCCGGCGTGTGCATCGTGCTGGTCATCTCCGCGCCGATCTTTATCGGCGAGGGGCTGCGGGACGCCGTCGAGGTCCGTCTGCAGCGTCGATAGCCTGGTTACGTACCGCCACGACCTGGCCGGTACCCAGTACCTGATGAGGACGAATTGGCACCACTGCTGCAACTAGAAGACCTGCGCACCGAAATCCGGCTGCGCAGCGCGACCGTGCACGCGCTGGAGGGCGTCAGCCTGAGCCTGGACGCCGGGGAATGCCTCGGCATCGTCGGCGAGTCCGGCTGTGGCAAGACGATGACCGCGCTGTCGGTCATGCAGTTGCTGCCGCCCGGCGGGCACATCACCGGCGGCAAGATCCTGCTGGACGGCCGGGAGATCTCCGCGCTCAGCGACGAGCAGATGCGGCACGTCCGGGGCAACGAGGTCGGCATGATCTTCCAGGACCCGATGACGTCGCTCAACCCGACGATGACCATCGGGGACCAGATCTCGGAGACGGTCGTGCTGCACCGCGGCGCGGACGCCAAGACGGCCCGGGAGCGGGCCATCGAGGTGCTCCGCCTGGTCGGCATGCCGCGCCCGGCCGAGCGGGTGGGCAACTACCCGCACCAGCTGTCCGGCGGTATGCGGCAGCGCGTGATGATCGCGATGGCGCTGGCCTGTGAGCCCAAGCTGCTCATCGCGGACGAGCCGACCACCGCGCTGGATGTGACCATCCAGAAGCAGATCCTCGAGCTCATCGACGACCTGCGCCGGCGGCTGGGCATGGCGGTGATCCTGGTCACCCACGACCTCGGCGTCATCGCCGGGCGGGCCGACCGGGCCGCGGTCATGTACGCGGGCCGGGTGGTCGAGACGACCAGCACGATCCGGCTGTTCGGCAACCCGCGGCACCCGTACACCGAGGCACTGTTCGGCGCGCTGCCGGAGAAGGCGGTGGAAGGGTCGACCCGGCTGTACAACATCCCCGGCCAGCCGCCCGACCTGACCGCCCCGCCCCGGGGCTGCAAGTTCGCCGCCCGGTGCCGGTACGTCCAGGATGACTGCCGCCAGCAGGAGCCGCTGCTGGAAGGGGACACCCCGGACCACGAGTACCGCTGCTACCACCCGGTCGGCGAGCTATCCGACGAGGCGGGCGTGGCCGAGCTCCAGGTCACCGAGCGGGTGAAGCTGGAGGACGTGGCCGCCTCGCTGAACGGGGGCAGCTACCTGCTCAAGGCCGACCACCTGGTGAAGAACTTCGCGGTCACCGCGGGCGCGGTGCTGCAGCGCAAGGTGGGCGAGGTCAGCGCGGTCGCCGATGTCAGCTTCGCCATCCAGCCGGGCAAGACGTTCGGCATGGTCGGCGAGTCCGGCTGCGGCAAGACCACCGTGGGGCGGCTGATCGTCGGCCTGGAGAAGGCCAACGCCGGCTCGATCGTGCTGGACGGCGAGGACCTGCTCAAGCTGAGCAACCGGGACCGGCGCAAGCGCAGCTCCAAGGTCCAGCTGATGTTCCAGGACTCGTACGCGTCGATGGACCCCCGGATGCGGGTGGCCACCATCCTGCGTGAGCCGCTGGCCATCCAGCGCACCGGCAGCCGCCGCGACCAGCAGCGGAAGATCGCCGAGATCCTGGACAAGGTGGGCCTGCCCAGCGGTGCGATCGAGCGCTACCCGCACGAGTTCTCCGGCGGGCAGCGGCAGCGGCTCGGCCTGGCCCGCGCGCTCATCCTGAACCCGAAGCTGCTGGTGGCGGACGAGCCGGTGTCGGCGCTGGACGTGTCGATCCAGGCGCAGATCCTGAACCTGATGCGGGACCTGCAGCGCGACCTCGGGCTGACCTACCTGTTCATCTCGCACGACCTGTCCGTGGTGCGCTACCTGTCGGAAACGATCGGCGTGATGTACCTGGGCAAGATGGTCGAGGTCGGCCCGTCGGAAGAGGTGTACTACTTCCCGGCGCACCCGTACACCAAGGGCCTCATCGACACCGTGCCGGTGGCCGACCCGATCCGGGCGCAGCAGGTGGCGGAGCAGGGGGTGGCCGGCGAGCTGCCGTCCGCCATCGACCCGCCGTCCGGCTGCCGGTTCCGCACCCGGTGCCCGCGGGCCCAGGAGATCTGCGCCGAGGTGGAGCCCCCGCTGCGCCCGTTCAGCACCGGCGGCCACCTGGCCGCGTGCCACTTCCCGCTCCGCGACCCAGTTGGCACCGCCGACTCCGAGCCCGCCGCGGCCAGCTGAATTACCTCGTGATCATGGCGTAGGCAGGACTTTAGTCCTGCCTACGCCATGATCACGATCGCTGGCGGGCGGGTTTCACGCTTCCAGGGCGAAGCGCATGGTGCGGAACTTGGTCACCGTCTCGGCCAGCTCGGCGGCCGGGTCGGAGTCGGCCACGATGCCGCCGCCGGCGAACAGCCGGGCCCGCGGGCCGTCGATCTCGGCACAGCGCAGCGCGATGCCCCATTCCCCGTTCCCGGCGCTGTCCACCCAGCCCACCGGGCCCGCGTAGCGGCCGCGGTCCATTCCCTCCAGCTCCCGGATCAGCTCCATCGCCGCCTCGGTCGGGGTGCCGCAGACGGCCGCCGACGGGTGCAGGGCGTTCAGCAGGGTGAGCACAGAGTGGCTCGCTCCGCTGGCGTCCCGCGCGGACAGCGTGCCGTGCACCGTGGTGGCCAGGTGCTGCAGGTTGGCGAACTTGAGCAGCACCGGGCGCTCGGCCACGGTGAGCTGGTCGCACAGCGGGGTCAGCGAGTCCCGCACGCTGGCCGCCGCGTACTCGTGCTCCTCGGTCTCCTTGGCCGAGGCCAGCAGCGCGGCGCCCAGCGCGGCGTCCTCGGCCGCGTCCTGGCCGCGCGGCGCGGTGCCGGCCAGCACCAGCGAGCTGACCTCCGGGCCCTGCCGCTTGATCAGCAGTTCCGGGGTGGCGCCGGTCAGCCCGGCGCAGGCGAACGTGTAGCACTCCGGGTAGCGGGCGGCCAGCCGGCCCAGCAGCAGCCGCTCGTCGATCGGCGCGGCCGCGGACGCGTACAGGTCGCGGGCCAGCACCACCTTGCGCAGCCCGCCGGCCCGGATCCGGGCCACCGCCGCGGCCACCGCGCGTTCCCACTGCGGCGCGGTCAGGCTCCCGTCATACCAGCGGATATCGCCGCTGGCGGGCGGCGCGGACCGGTCCAGCTCACCCGGACGCGGTGACACCCGCTCCCCCGCGGCC
>DATCUG010000412.1:0-14687 GCA_036567525.1 Streptosporangiaceae bacterium
CGCGCGGCGGCACGCCTGGACCCGGGACCGCCGGGCCATGCTGGTCGCCGAGTTCCTCGCCTCGGATGAGGCGGAGGACCTGTCGGACACCCAGGCGGCCAGCCGGTGCGCGGACCACATCATCGACTACGGCTGCGACCAGGACTTCGGGCGGCCGCTCCGGATGAGCCCGGCCAAGGTGAGCACGTTCCTGCTCGACTGGCTGCCGCGCAAGGTGCTGCTGCTGGCGGCTGAGCAGCACGCGATGCCGCACGTACTCGCGGCCTGGGTGCGCTGGGCCGGCCGCCGCCAGGGCGTGGCCGCCGAGATGATCGCCGAGACGCTGGACGCGGTCTTCGACTCGATGGGGAAGTTCGCCCAGGTCTATCACGATCCGACGTCGTTCGGCCTGGACGCCGCGCTGGTGGCCCGGCTGCTGCCGGACGGCGACCTGGAGGCGCTGCCCCGCCGGGCGTTCGCGTTCCCAGTGCTGCGCGGCATGTTCGGCGGCATCGACCTGGCCACGCTGGACCCGGCCACGCAGACCGACCGGCGCACCCTGCTGGCCGCCGACCACAACGACGCCAACGGGCGGCCGAGCGGCCCGCTGCACATCGACCGGCATCTCGTGCTGGCCGACCGGCTCTGGCGCGGCGACCCGCCGGAGCTGTGGGAAGCCGCCCAGCGCCTGCTCGACCTGGGCGAGGACCGGCATGCCGTGCTGCACACGCTGATGTACGCGATCCGGGACGCGGGCAGCGACCCAGCCAGCCTGATCGCCGCCCTGCGCGACCTGCCCCCCGCTCCCCCGCTCTAACCGCAGTCAGCGCGCGCCGGGAGCAGCCCGCCTGGCCGCAACCACACTGATGTTTCATTCGCAGCCTCAGCCAGCCGTCGGCACCGCATCGGTGAAACATTGATGCGCACCGGTGGACACCAGACTTTCACCCACGCGCCAGGCCGCGGTGGATCGGCCGGGCCGCCGCCCTCCCCCACCCCCGACGGCTGCGCGCCGGGGCAGGCCAGCCGGGCCGCACCACCCCTCCTACCCCGGACAGCTGCGCGGCGGCGTGGGTCAGCCGGGGGTGCTGGCGTTCGGAAAGGTGGGTGTGGTCAGCCGGATACGGAGCCCGGGCCGGCCAGCTCACGGAACGCGCCGCGGAGATCGGCCGCGGACACGGTGGTGAGGTCAGCCTGGGTGGCCGCGTCCTCCAGGTCGGCTACCCGCAGGTCGCGGGCCGCGCAGGCCCGCTCGAACAGGCTGCGGGCGAACCGGCCGTTGCCGAGCTCGTCGATCGTGCCGCGCCGGGCCGCCTCGGTGAAGATCTCCTCGAGCACCGGCAGCGCCTCCGGCTCGAAGGTGTCGCCGTGCTGCTCGGCGATCACGCCGGCGATCTTGCACAGCTCGTCCGGCGAGTAGCTGGGGAACCCGATCCGGGTGCTGAACCGGGACGCCAGCCCGGGGTTGCTGCGCAGGAACCGCTCCATGTCGGCCGGGTAGCCGGCCAGCACGATGACCAGCCGGTCGCGGTCGTCCTCGGCCCGTTTGAGCAGGGTGGCCACCGCTTCCGAACCGTACGCGTCACCGCCCGAGTAGCCCATGTTGTACAGCGAGTACGCCTCGTCGATGAACAGCACGCCGCCGAGTGCCGAGTCGATCAGCTTCCCGGTCTTTATCGCGGTGGAGCCGAGGTGCTCGCCGACCAGGTCGGCCCGGTGCGCCTCGATCACCTCCGGCCGGACCAGCAGGCCCAGCGCGGTGAAGATCCGGCCCAGGATGCGGGCCACCGTGGTCTTGCCGGTCCCGGGCGGGCCGGTGAACACGAAGTGCCGGGCGGGCGGCTGGCTGGGCAGCCCCTGCCGCTCCCGCTGCCGGGCCACCCGGAGCTGCGCGGCGATCTCGTGCACCTGCCGCTTCACCGGTTCCAGGCCGACCAGCTCGTCCAGTTCGGCCAGGGCGTTCTCCAGCGTGGGCGCCGCGGCGTAGCCGCGGAACCGGGCGGTCAGCTCGGCGCCGGCCTGGTTCAGGTCGTCTTCCTCCAGGGTGACCAGCTCAGCCGGGGTGGGCTCGCCACCGCCGGCCATCACCCGGACGTCGCGGGCCCGGCCGGCCTTCTCCAGCAGGCTGCGCACGAACCGGCCGTTGCCCAGCTCGTCGGCCAGCCGGCGGCGGCCGATGTCCTCCATCATCCGCCACAGCGCCGGGCGGGCGTCCGGGTCGAGGACCTCCCCGCGCTGTTCCAGGTGCAGCTCGGCCAGCGCCATCAGCTCGGCCGGCGAGTAGCCGGGGAACTTCACCCGCAGCCCGAACCGGGAGTTCAGGCCGGGGTTGCTGGCCAGGAACGTCTCCATCTGCTGCTCGTAGCCGGCCAGGATGACGATGAGTTCGGTGCGGTCATCCTCGGCTCGCTTGAGCAGCGCCTGGACCGCCTCGTGGCCGAACCGGTCACCCTGGCCCTCGCTGTCGTTGATCAGGCTGTATGCCTCGTCGATGAACAGCACGCCGCCCAGCGCCCGGTTCACCAGGTCGTTCGTCTTGATCGCCGTGGCACCGAGGTACTCGCCGACCAGGTCGGCCCGCTGCGCCTCGATCACGGTCGGCGTGTCCAGCAGGCCGAACGCGTAGAAGATCTTGGCGATGACCCGGGCCACCGAGGTCTTCCCGGTGCCCGGCGGGCCCAGGAAGACGAAATGCTGCATCGGCTTCTCGGCCTTGTAGCCGGCCAGCTCGCGCCGGCGCGCCGCCTCGACGGACGCGGTGATCTGCCGGATCTGCTCCTTGACCGACTCCAGGCCGATCATGTTGTCCAGTTCGGCCATGGCCTGGGCCAGGGTGATCTCCGGCGGCTGCGGGTCCGCGGCGGCCCGGTCCCAGTTGGCCGCGCCTTCAGCCGGCCGCATCGCGCCCTCCGCGGTCTGCAGTACCCGGGGCGGCTCGCCGGGCGGCTGCCCTTTGCGCCCGGCCCCGGGCTGCGCCGGGCGGGCTGGCCGGGTGGCCAGGGGCGGGCCGCCGGGCAGGTACGGCGCGGCCAGCGCGCCGGTCCGGCTCTGCTGGCGGCTGAGCGCCCGGGCTTCCTGCTGAGCCTTGCCGAGCCGCCAGCCGAACACGATGAGCCCGAGCGCCCAGGCGATGACGTAGCTGATCACCGGCTGCTTGGCCGCCGCCCACCAGGCCAGCAGCGCGGGGGGCAGCCCCCAGACCATGATCCAGGCCACCGTCCGGCACGGCACGTACCGGGGGGTGAGGGCCTTGATGTGCCCGGCTGCCACGGCCGCACACGGCAGCAGCAGCAGCGGCACGATCGCGGCGCCGAGCCGGTTGGTCACCCCGGCCACGACGAGCACCGCGGCCAGGCCCCAGGCGGCCACGAACACGGAGGCGATCACCGACGTGCTGCCCCGCCAGACCGCGACCGGGCCGTAACCGATAGCGACGAGGAGGAGCAGGTCGAGCACCCGTGGGCCGAGGCTGAAGCCCAGCACGACGATGATCAACAGGGCTATGACCAGGAGGATCTTCACCGGCAGTGGCGCTGCGCCGATGGCCTGGCGGGCGCGCGCAAGCCGTTCCTGCGCCATTTGCCTGCCAGGCAGGGATCCGTCGTCTGGCCGCATCTCGCTCCCTCGTGCCGTTCTCTGTATAGCGCATTACCACGCGCTAACAGCGACACACAACCAGATACCAGCAGAGAATGGCCAGGCCAGATTCTGCCCCGCCGGCCACCAGCGGCAGGAGCTGGTGGCCAGTGGCGGTCGGCGCCGCCGACCATGCCAGGGTAATGGGCAGTCCACGCGCAGCGCCGTTACCGGGGCTGGCCTGCGGCCCCGAAGACGGCTCTGAGCTGGTCTTTTCCTGGCCAGATGAGTTGCCGGGCCGACGGCGTGGTGCGGCGCCGGCCCGGGGACGGCCCTGTCCGGGCCCGCTCCGGGGTCAGGCTCCGGGTCAGGCCTCCAGCCCATCCACGAATGAGTAGGGCGGCCACGGGCCGTTCACTTCGGCCCGCATCCCTACCCCCGCCCCGCTGAGCGTGTGCGCCACCGCGGTGAACTCGGTCGCCATGTCGGCGCGCAGCAGGTAGGCGCTGTTCAGCACCAGCCACTCGGCACGCTCGGTGAACCGGGGATCTTCGGCTGGCTGCCGCCGGGAGTCGACGGCGAAGTCGCTGAGCGCCGCGTCGATCGCGTCGGCCACGTCCTCGGCGTGCTCCAGCGCGTCCTCCGGGCCGGAGGGGCCATATATCTGCACGCCCCACTCGACCGTGTTGCGGAACCGGTCCAGCATCCCGGCGAACTCGTCGCGGCGCCAGGCCAGCAGGGCCCGCACGGTCTCGTCGTCCGGGTGCACCGTGGCCAGCCGGAGCGGCAGGACCGGGCCGCCGCCCGCCGCGGTGCCCGCGATGACCCGGTGATGCGCGCGGCCGACCCGCTCGATATTGTCCAGGCCGCCCAGCAGGCTGGACAGCGCCTGCTCGCCGAACGCCGCGGCGGCGACCGTGCCGACCACAGCGGTGAGGCCCGCCTCACTGACCGGCCGTACCGTTTCGCCACCCACCCCGGTCAGCCCAGCCAGCCGGCCCGGGCCGAGCTGGTCGGTGATCGCGTACACCCAGACCACCGTGTCCGGCGCCCAGCCGGCCCGCGGCTCGTCCAGCCGCAGCCCTGGCCCGGCCGACAGGCCATCCGGGGTCATCAGGGTCGGTGCCATCTCACTTCCTTCCGGGCGGCGTGCGGTCCCTGTCACGCATCCGGCTGCGGGCACCGGTACAGCCGCCCGCCACCGATGGTTCACGGCACCATGGCTCGGCGAGAGCACGAGCACCGCGGCACGGCGGGTGATACAGCTGTTCGGGCCAGCAGCCAGCCGGGCACCGGGACGGCCTCTCGCTAACCCCCCAGCCTGGCCGTCCGGAGCCGCCGGCAGCGGCCAAACAGCGGGCAGATCATTCATCCGTAATCTGCGGCTCCCCACCGCACGTCCCGACATTACCGTGACTCCGTAGCTGATTAGGCCAGCTCGCCCTGATTGAACTAGTCCTTAATCATCAGACCTGACCGCCCGGCCAGGCACGCCTGCCTGCCGGCCTTCCTGCCTTCGTTCAGCCCGCCGTGGCCCGCCGCTGCGTACTGATTGTGGTGACGGCCGGGACCGCGTCCAGCGCGGACGGGGCTTCCCGCACGTTGCGGGCGGGCATCAGCAGCAGCGCGATCATCGCTATTACGGCGCAGCCGACGATGTACCAGCTGATGTAGGTGCTCGACCCAGTGGCGTCGAGAATCGCCGTCGCGATCAGCGGCGCCGGGCCACCGGCGATGACGGAGGCCAGCTGGTAGCCGATACCCGCACCGCTGTACCGGGTCTCGGGGCCGAAGCTCTCCGCGATCAGCGCGGCCTGCGGCCCGTACTGCATGTCGTGGAAGACAAGAGACAGCACGATGGCCAGCAGCACCAGGCCGGCCGTCTTCGTGTTCAGCAGGCCAAAGTAGGGGAAGGCGAATGCGCCCACGGCCACGATGCCGATGCCGTACATCAGGCGGCGGCCGATCACATCTGACACGTAGCCGAACAGCGGAATGCTGATCAGGCCGATTGCCGCCGCCACCAGCGTGTCGTTCAGCAGGGAATCCTTGCCCAGGCCAAGGTGGTCGGTGCCATAGCTGAGCACGAACGTAACAAACAGGTAGAACGGTGCCTGCTCCGACATCCGGACGAAGGCCGAGGTGAGCACCTCACGCGGCTGCTCCCGGAGCACCTGCCAGACGGGCAGCCGGGGTACCGCGCCGGTCCGCCGTACCTCGCCGAAGGCTGGTGTCTCCAGCACCCGGAGCCGGACGTACAGGCCAACCCCCACGAGCACGATGCTGGCCAGGAACGGCACCCGCCAGCCCCAGGTATCGAAGCTGGGCCCGGCTACCCCGCTCATCAGCTTGACCATGCCGGTGGACAGGAGCAGTCCCAGCGGCACCCCGAGCTGCGGCCAGCTGGCGAAGAAACCGCGCCACCGCTGCGAGCCCCATTCCATGGCCACCAGGACGGACCCGCCCCACTCACCGCCCACCCCTAGGCCTTGCAGCACGCGCAAGATCACCAGCAGGATCGGGGCGGCCACGCCGATAGCCGCATACGTCGGCATGACCCCCATCAGGAACGTCGCGATTCCCATCAGCAGCAGCGTGCTGATCAGGGTGGCCTTACGGCCGATGCGGTCACCATAGTGACCGAAAATCATCGCCCCGATCGGCCGGGCGGCGAAGCCGACGAACTGGGTGCCGAAGGACAGCAGAATCCCTGCGGTGGGCGATTGACTGGGGAAGAACACCTTCGGGAACACCAGGGCGGCAGCGGTGCCATAGAGGAAGAAGTCGTACCACTCGATCGTCGTCCCGACCGTGCTGGCGGCGACGGCGCGGATCCGGTGCGTGGTAACGCTGCTGCTGGCGGCATCGGCAGGCATGGCATGCTCCTCGCTGAGCGGCCTACCGGGGCGGGGGATTCGCCCGGTAATCCATCGCGACTGCCCCGCGATACGCCGCCAAAACATCCAGCCAGCACTGATCCACTGGCTACGCGGCCGGGCTCCCGGCCTGGCCACGCCCGCGTGGGGTATCCGGAAGATGCGGACCGGCGCTTCCCCAGCCATGGCAGACCAGGGAAGCGCCGGCATGCTGCATCTCGTGCTGTACCGCTCAGCTTCAGCTACAGCCGCTGGTGGCGCCGCAGCCTTCGCAGACGTAGCAGCTACCCGCCGGGCGCATCTTGGTGCCGCAGGTCAGGCACAGCGGGGCATCCGCCGTGCGGCCTTGCTGCGCCTCGATCAGCTCGGTCGAGCTGTGCGGCTGGCTGGCCAGCCCGCCCGGATGTGCATCCGGCTGCTCCTCATGCCGGGGCTGCGGGCGCTCCACCGGTGCGGACTGGGCCATCTCCCCGAGATCCTGTTCCTCGGCCAGCGCGGCCGGGTCTTCCCCGGCCAGCTGGGCGGACCGCTCGCTGGCGGACAGGATGCCCATCTCGGCTCGGGTCTCGTAGGGCAGGTGATCCAGGGCCAGCCGCCGGAACACGTAGTCCAGCACCGAACTCGCGATCCGGACGTCCGGGTCGTCGGTGATGCCGGCCGGCTCGAAGCGCATGTTGGTGAACTTCTCCACCCACTTCTCCAGCGGGACCCCGTACTGCAGGCTGATGGAGATGGCCATCGAGAACGCGTCCATCACGCCAGCCAGCGTGGACCCCTGCTTGCCGAGCTTGAGGAACAGTTCGCCCACGCCGTCGTCGGGGTACTTGGACGCGGTCATGTAGCCCTCGGCGCCCGCCACCGAGAAACGGGTCACGGTCGCGGTGCGGTTCTTTGGCAGCCGCCGCCGCACTGGCCGGCTCTCGTGCGGCGAGGCGTCCGCCCCGGCCGGTGCGGCCTCGGTCTTCTTCCGGGCGTCGGACAGCGGCTGGCCGACCTTGCAGTTGTCCCGGTAGACGGCCAGCGCCTTGAGCCCGAGCTTCCAGCCCTGCATATAGATGGACTCGATGTCCTCGACCGTGGCCGACTCGGGCAGGTTCACCGTCTTGGAGATCGCCCCGGACAGGGCGGGCTGCACCGCGGCCATCATCCGGACATGTCCCATCGGGCCGATGGCCCGCTCGCCCATCGCGCAGTCGAACACCTCGTAGTGCTCCGGCCGCAGGCCAGGTGCATCGACCACGTGCCCGTGCTCGGCGATGTACTCGACGATGGCCTCGATCTGCTCCGCCTGGTAACCGAGGTTCTTCAGTGCCCGCGGCACGGTCCGGTTGACGATCTGCATCGATCCGCCGCCGACCAGCTTCTTGAACTTGACCAGCGCCAGGTCCGGCTCCACCCCGGTGGTGTCGCAGTCCATCATCAAGCCGATGGTGTTGTGGCTCACCATGCCGTTGGCCACGTACGTCACGTTGTCCGGGACGGACAGGTCATAGGTGGGCTGAATGCCGCCGTCGGCGTTGCTGGCCACGCGCTCGAAGAGGTACCCGAGCGCCCGGCCGAGGCGAGCGTCGCGGGTCTCGCCGAACAATTCTCGGGCCAGCATCCGGGACACTCCGCCGGTCTTCCGGAGCGATTGCTGTACCGCATCGTGCGCCCGGTGGCCGGCCGGGGCCAGGACCCGCCAGATTTCCCCGGGCAGGAAGACATAGTCCTTCTTGGCCGAACGCTTAGGCTCCAGGAACACCATCTGGGCCGACTTCCGCTGCCCCATGAATCCGACCGACTCGTCGAAGTTCAGCGCGTGATCAATGTTGCGGAGCCGCACCTGCTGGATGTCGCCGCCCCACCCACTGGTGGTCGTCCTGGTCGTGGTGGCCAGGCCAAGGGCCAGCAGCAGGGTACGGACCTCCCCGGCGAAGGAGTCGTGGGCGGTCGAGATGCTCGGCACCCCGTCCTGCACCGTCCCGTCGGCCTCGAACAGCCCGCGCAGGAACGCCGCGTAGACGGCCGGGTCGTTGGCTTCCAGGATCGCGGACGGCACCCGCGGCACCCATCCCTTACCGGAGTGATCCGCCTCCGGCAGGACCTTCGCGAATCCCGCCGCCTGCCACCACCGGGCCAGCCGGACCGACTGCAGCGTTACCTCCTGGTAGCCCTCCTGCTGGGTTACCTGGGGAGACAAGCCGAATAGTTCCTTGCTGAGCACGCTGAGCCGCTCGACGACATCCAGATCGCTGTCCGAGACGCACAGCCGAACGCCCTTGGCGTGCAGACTGCCGTCGCCCATGAAATAGCCGACCAACTCGGCCAGATCCGCGCTGACTTCGCCGGGGACCTGGAGGTACTGATCACCGGCGTAGTAGGCCTGGTCAAGGACAGGAAGCGGTACCCGGCGCGGCTCACCGGGCAGGTGACCCAGCTGCATCGGCAGCAGGTCGCCAGGGACGATGTCGGCGAGCCGCTTCCACACCCAGGCGGCGGACTGGGCGTCCACCACCTTGACCCGGTGGGTCAGCGTGCCCTGGATGCGATAGCCACCTTCGGTGCGGATCGCCCGGGTGGGCTCCTCACCGTTGACGAAGAACTTCGTGGCCTGCCGCGGACCCTCGTCCGTCGAGACGAGCAGGTCAAGATCTTGCCACTGGCCGCCATAGGGGTCACCCAGTTCCGCGAGGCGCACCAGCCCGCGATCCGTCGCCACCAGCGTGTCCCCGGTCAGGCAACCGGTCGGCGCGAGCAGCGAAGCCTGGGCGTTCCGGTAGCCATTCTTCTCGCCCAGCGTGAGGCACTTGTCCCAGGCCTTGTTGGCGGCCGTGAGAATTTCGTCGTCCATCCCGCCGAGCGTCTTGATCTGCTTGCTGGCGTCCGCGTGCTTGCGCATCACCCGCTTGTGCGCGGTGGCGTTGCGCTGGTATCCGTCGTAGGGCCCCACCACGGCGGCCAGTTCCGCGGACCGGCGGTAGGCAGTGCCGGTCATCAGCGAGGTGATAGCGGCCGCTATGGCGCGGCCACCCTCGGAGTCATAGGCGTGTCCAGTCGCCATGAGCAGCGCACCCAGGTTGGCGTAGCCGATGCCGAGCTGCCGGTACGCCCGGGTGGTCTGGGTGATCTTCTCGGTCGGGAAGTCCGCGAAGCAGATCGAGATGTCCATCGCGGTGATGATCAACTCGGTGATCTGCCGGAACCGCTCCACCGCGAACGTGTCGTCGTCACGCAGGAATTTCAGCAGGTTGATGCTGGCCAGGTTGCACGACGAGTTGTCCAGGTGCACATATTCACTGCACGGGTTGCTGGCCGTGATCCGGCCCGACTCCGGGCAGGTGTGCCAGCCGTTGATCGTGCCGTCGTACTGGATGCCTGGGTCGGCGCACTCCCAGGCGGCCTGGGCCATCTTGCGGAACAGGGTCTTGGCGTCCACCCGCTCGACGGTCTCCCCGGTGAGCCGGGCCAGCAGATCGAACTGGCTGCCCCGCTCGACGGCATCCATGAACTCGTCGGACACCCGGACCGAGTTGTTGGCGTTCTGGTACTGGACGCTGGCGATGTCCTTGCCGCCGAGGTCCATGTCGAAGCCGGCGTCGCGGAGGACCCGGACCTTCTCCTCCTCGCGCGCCTTGGTCTCGATGAACTCCTCGACATCCGGGTGATCGACGTCGAGAACCACCATCTTCGCGGCCCGGCGGGTGGCGCCGCCGGACTTGATGGTGCCGGCTGACGCGTCCGCGCCACGCATGAACGAGACCGGCCCGCTAGCCGTCCCGCCCGACGTCAGCAGTTCCTTGCTGGACCGGATCCGGGACAGGTTCACCCCGGCCCCGGAGCCGCCCTTGAAGATCAGGCCCTCTTCCTTGTACCAGTCCAGGATCGAGTCCATCGTGTCGTCAACTGCGAGGATGAAACAGTTGTGCACGCGGAGGTTGCCGGAGAGGTACTCGCCACTCTCCGTCTGGATGTCGAACACCTCCATAGGGCCGAGCCGCTCGACACGCGCGATTTCCAAACGCTTGGTGTCGCGAGCGATCTGCCCAGGGAGCTCAAAACTGCGTTCCAGCTTGTGAGCCTTGACAGGGTCGATGAACCCAATCTCATCGGCGAATAGCCGGCGATCGCCAGCCGACTGAATGCGCACGGACCAGCACCCTTTACGGTCCGCCCGGGGGTCCTTCTTGAAGCCGACCCGGGCAAATATGCCGAACCGGAGCAGGAGATGCTGGATTCCCCGGATGAGCTGCTCGGAAATCATGTCGACCTCCACCACAGTGGAAGCCGCTCGCGATGATACGAACCCCTCGGCCTGGAAGATGCTCTTCAAGTAGGCAGCGACTACCGGCAGCGGCGCGGTGAACAACCGGTCGGGCACCACCATGTCCGTGCCCCGGGTCAGGAGGTCCCATCGCCCGACATAGTCACGGAGGGATTCGCCGTATAGCCGGGTTCGGCGGCAGTCAAGGTCCGCGCTCTGCGTCTCCACCGGCCGCTCATGACGGTGCACATCAGGGAACACACGTGCCAGAGCCTCGGTCACCCAGGCCAGTTCCGCGTCCGTAACCGTCATCGCCTCAATGGTCAGCGAACGGTTGGTGCCCTTGCTGTACTGGCCGACGAAGCCGTCCGACTGGAGCCACCCCGCCAGCGCGGCCTCGGCGATCTCTGCTGGGGTTATCTCACTCTCCCCCTGCGCCCCGCGCCGACACCACTCGAGTTGATCGCCAGCCGTTAGCGTTCCTGCCGGAACGAACTGACCGGTACCCATACCAGTCGACCGCCAGACGAGGTGGTCAGCGGTAACGTCGAGGACATACCCGGCCTTGGTGTGCAGCCGGAGCACGTCCTTCACTCCGTTGGCCTTGGTCGCCATGATCTTCGTCAGGCCGTGGGCATCGTAGACCTTGGTCCCGACCGCGTCGTCTGTGACCAGCTTGCCGATCGGGATCAGCCCCGATGGCGTACTTACCAGGGCGTCGTAAGGCTGACACGCGCTGACCTGCTGAGGAGAGTTCGTGCCGACGTTGAACCAGACCGGGGAGTTGAAGGCGAAGATCTGGTGGATGAGGGCGTAGCTCAGCTCGTGCTCGAAGATCTCGGCGTCTTTGGGCGTGGCGAAGTAGCCGTTCTCCCGGCCCGCCTTGACGTAGCTGCCGACCACCCGGTCGACCAGCTGCTTGAGGCTCCACTCGCGCTGGGGGGTGCCCACCGCGCCGCGGAAGTACTTGGTGGTGACGATGTTGGCCGCGTTGACCGACCAGAAATCGGGGAACTCCACCCCGCGCTGCTCGAAGTTGACCGTGCCGTCCCGCCAGTTGGTCATGACGACATCGCGGCGTTCCCAGGTGACCTCGTCGTACGGGTGCACACCCTCCCGGGTGAAGATCCGCCCGATCGTGAGTCCCTTGCGCGAGCCCTTGCCGCCCCGCGGCGCGGTCCCGCTCACCGTCTCTGTCATGTCACTCCCCCTTCTGGGATCCGCTGGATCCCTTGCGGGCCCGGCCAGGCCCATCCGTCGAATGAAGTAGTGCTAACCAGCCCGGTCCTGTGCTGGCTGACCCCGTACCACTCACCGCATCAGCGCGGCCGCCTCGTCACGCGCCGTACGCAGCGCGCTGATTTCTGCTTCGAAATCGGTCAGCGACTCGAACCCGCGGTACACCGAGGCGAAGCGCAGGTATGCCACCTCGTCCAGCTCGCGTAGTGGGCCCAGAATGGCCAGCCCCACGTCGTGGGACGCCACCTCACCGGACCCCGTGGCCCTGATCGTGTCCTCGACCTGCTGAGCGAGGATGGCCAGTTGATCCTCGCTCACCGGCCTGCCCTGACAGGCCCGCCGCACGCCACGGACGATCTTCTCCCGGGTGAACGGCTCGGTGGCCCCGCTGCGCTTGGCCACCATCAGGATCACCGTCTCTTGTGTGGTGAACCGCCGCCCGCACGCCGGGCAGGACCGGCGCCGCCGGATCGCGGCTCCGTCGTCGGCCGTGCGGCTGTCGATGACCCGGCTCTCCGCGTGCTTGCAGTACGGGCAGAACACGTGATCACCTCCGCCGGCGGGCAACACGGAACGCAGTTACCGCCACCACAACTTGTGCATGAACTACAGCGATGTAACTACTATATGTTGTGGTTACCGTAGAGCAGACCGCGCACCGAGTGCAAGCGTCAACGCGCCGGCCCGGGAAGTTTCCTCCGGCGGCCCGGAAGCCGGCCTCAGTCACTGACCGCGCCACCCCAGCCACGGCCATCCAGCACGGCAGTTACCTGGCCGGTACCCACAGGCTCTCGCCCGGCACGAGGACCTGGCTGCTCAGCGCGTTGACTTGCATGATCTCCTGGCTGACGACCCGCGGGTCAGCCGCCGGCTCGGCGGTCATCGCGATCGACCACAAGGTCTGCCCGGGCCGGACCACGACCTGCCGCAACCCAGCGTGCGCCGCAGCCGGCGGGAGGCCGTGATTGGCCGCCTGGGCGCCGGTCGCGGCCAGCAGCCACACCGGGGTGAGCACGGCGGCGGCGAGCAGCGCGGCCAGGGCCCACACCACCAGCCGGCCACGCCGGGTGAGCCGGACCCGGCGGCGAGCCTGGCCGCGGTGGGCCAGGCTGCGGTGAGCCGGCGCGCCGGCGGGGCGGACGACCCGCCCCGGGACCGCCGACGGACCGGCCGGCTGCCGTGGCGCCGGAACCCGTGACCCGGCCGGTACTGGGGTCCGGCCGGGCGGTGGCGGCGCAGGCCGGCCCTCAGCCGGTCCGGCGGCGGTCAGTGGTGGGACGAGCTGCAGCCGGGGCCGTCCCGGCCGCCGCCTGGCGGTGCCCCGGCCACCCGTGGCGGTGACCCTGCCGTCCGCGACGGTGCCCTGGCCACCCGCGGCGGTGCCCCGGCCGCCTGCGGCGATGGCCTTCCTGCCCGCCGGGCCGGGCCGCCGCGGCAGTTCGTATGCGCGTTTGGGACTGAGTCGGCGGACGGCCGCTTCGGGCCGCCGGCCCGTGCTCATCACGCTCATGCCAGCCTCCAGCATCGAATGCTCGCTCTATCGTACAACAGTTCGATCGATTGTGCTTTCGATCGAATGACTGTACGGTACAGATGTAGCGCAGGGGTACGACACTTTTTTCGTCCATCGAACAGTTGTTTGAGATACTGGGGCGTAGGTACTAGCGTCTGCTCTGGACTTAGCCACCAGATCGGGAGGTCTATCGATGGACAGCACCACCGGCGGCGACGGCTCGCCGGGCAGTCACGAGACCGGTGCGCCTGCGCCCCGCCCGAAGGGTCGGCCAGGGCGCAAGCCGAAAGGGAGCGTCCCGACAGTGGTCACCGAGATGCCAGACCGGCCCGATCCGGACCATGTCCTGACCTGGCGGCAGCGCAAAGTACTGCAGGTCATCCGGGATTCCGTGCAGCGCCGGGGCTACCCGCCATCGATGCGGGAGATCGGCGAGGCGGTTGGCCTGACCAGCACGTCCAGCGTGTCGTACCAGCTATCCACATTGCAGAGCAAGGGCTACCTGCGGCGCGACGCGGGGCGGCCGCGCACGGTGGAGATCCGGCTGCCCGGCCAGCCTGCCATCCGCCCCGAGGCGGAACTGGAGGACGAGACCCCGCTGGACATCCCGTCCCAGGAAGCCACCATGGTGCCCCTGGTCGGCCGGATCGCCGCTGGTGGCCCCATCCTGGCTGAGGAAGCCATCGAGGACATCTTCCCGCTGCCCAAGCAGATCGTCGGCGAGGGGACGCTGTTCCTGCTCAAGGTGGTCGGGGATTCCATGATCAACGCCGCCATCGCGGACGGTGACTGGGTCGTGGTCCGGCAGCAGCCGGTCGCCGAGAACGGCGACATCGTGGCGGCGATGATCGAGGGCGAGGCGACGGTCAAGACGTTCAAGCACTCCGGCGGTCACGTCTGGCTGATGCCGCACAACCCGGCGTACGCGCCGATACCAGGTGACGAGGCCGCCATCCTGGGCCGGGTGGTCGCCGTACTGCGCCGCGTCTGAGCTGATCCCGGGCCGGGCGGCAAGGACTCCGCCCGGCCCGCCGGTCAGGCCGGGACGATGTTGACCAGCTTCGGGGGCCGGACGATCACCGTCCTGGTCGGCCGGCCAGCCAGCGCCCGGACCACACCCGGTGCGGCCAGCGCCAGCGTCCGCAGCTCGTCCTCGCTGATGCCCGGTGGCACCTCCAGCCGGTCCCGCACCTTGCCGCCGACCTGCAGCACACAGGTCACCAGGTCCTCGACCAGCAGCGCCGGGTCGGCGGCCGGCCAG
>DATCUG010000413.1:0-10472 GCA_036567525.1 Streptosporangiaceae bacterium
GAACGCCACCAATCCCATGATCACGACTGGAAAAGTGTCACCGCTTCTTGGCGGCCGCGACCTTCTTCTCACCGTTGACGACGGCCTTGAAGTCCGCGCCGGCCCGGAACTTGGGCACCGACGACTTCGGCACCCGGATGGTCGCCCCGGTGGCCGGGTTACGGGCCGTGCGGGCGGGCCGGTTCTGCTTCTCGAATACGCCGAACCCGGTGATCGAGACCTTGTCCCCCTTGGCCACGGTGAGCTGAATCGTGTCGAGCACCGCGTTCACGGCCTCGGTCGCGGTCTTCTTGTCCCCCAGTCGGCCGGAGATCGCATCGATCAGGTCACGCTTGTTCATGTATCAATCACTCCTGCGGTTCCCCCTGACGGGAGGTCGCGCGGACAGGGCAGCCGTAACCGCGACCTCTGACCTGCCCGAAATTAGGCGATCCAGCGCGCTGGCACAATCACCTGAGCGTAAAAACACGGCGTGTCGCGCTCCGGACACTCAGATTTCCAGCTCTGCAAGCGATTTCAGCCCACCGGATCGGCGGTTGGCAGCCAACTCGGCCGGTGCTCCTCGAAGCTGGTGATCTCGTCCGCATAACGCAGCGTCAGGGATATGTCGTCGAGTCCCTCCATCAGCCGCCACCGGGTGTAGTCGTCGATCTCGAACGGCCCGGACAGCAGCACCTGGCCGGTCCCCGGGGCGGCGACGCGCACCTCACGGGTGGTCAGATCGACGGTTACCGCCGCGTCCGGGTTCGCCTCGATGAGGTCCTGGAGTTCCGCCGCGAATTCCGCGGTTACCCGCGCCGGGAGCAGTCCGCCTTTCGTCGCGTTATTGCGGAATATGTCGCCGAAGCGGGCTGAGACGACGGCCCGGAAGCCGTAATCACTGAGCGCCCAGACGGCGTGTTCACGCGATGATCCGATGCCAAAATCGGGACCCGCGACGAGTATCGTCGCGCCATCCGCGACCGGCTGGTTGAGGATGAATTCCGGGTCCGCCCGCCAGGCCGCGAACAGCCCGTCGGCGAAGCCGGCCCGGCTGACCCGCTTGAGGTACTCGGCCGGGATGATCTGGTCGGTGTCCACGTTGCTGCGGCGCAGCGGCAGCGCGCGGCCGGTGTGCGTGGTGAAGGGCTCCATCGTCGGTTCCTTCCAGGTCAGAGATCAGCGGGGGCGGTCAGCCGGCCGGTCACCGCGGTGGCCGCGGCCACCTGCGGTGACACCAGGTGGGTGCGCGAGCCCTTGCCCTGGCGGCCTTCGAAGTTGCGGTTCGAGGTGGACGCGCTGCGCTCGCCGGGCCCCATCGTGTCCGGGTTCATGCCCAGGCACATGGAGCAGCCCGCCGACCGCCACTGCGCGCCGGCCGCGGTGAACACCTGGTCCAGGCCTTCCTCCTCGGCGGCCACCTTGACCTGCATGGAGCCGGGCACGACCAGCATCCGGACCCCGTCGGCGACCTTCTTGCCGCGCAGCACGTCGGCCGCGGCGCGCAGGTCCTCCAGCCGGCCGTTGGTGCAGGAGCCGACGAACACCGTGTTCACCGCGATGTCGGTGAGCTGGGTGCCCGCGGCCAGGCCCATGTAGGTCAGCGCGCGCTGCGCCGACGCCCGCTCCCCCGGGTCGGCCATCGCGTCCGGGTCGGGCACCGCCGTGTCCAGCGGGGCGGCCTGGGCCGGGTTGGTGCCCCAGGTGACGAACGGCTTGAGCGCGTCCGCGTCCAGGGTCACCTCCTTGTCGAACGTCGCGTCCGGGTCGGTGGGCAGCGACCGCCAGTAGTCCAGCGCCGCTTCCCAGTCCGCGCCGCGCGGCGCGTGCGGCCGGCCTTCCAGGTAGCGGAACGTGATGTCATCCGGCGCGATGAGGCCGGCCCGGGCCCCGGCTTCGATGGACATGTTGCAGACGGTCAGCCGGCCGGACATCAGCAGGCCGCGGACCGCTTCGCCGCGGTACTCGATGATGTGCCCCACCCCGCCGCCGGTGCCGATCTGCGCGATCACGGCCAGGATCAGGTCCTTGGCCGTCACCCCGTACGGCAGCGCACCGGTCACGTTGACCGCCATCTGGGCCGGCGGCTGCTGCGGCAGCGTCTGGGTGGCCAGCACGTGCTCCACCTCGCTGGTGCCGATGCCGAACGCGAGCGCACCCAGCGCCCCGTGCGTGCTGGTGTGCGAGTCACCGCAGACGATCGTCATGCCAGGCTGGGTGAGCCCCTGCTGCGGGCTGATCACGTGCACGATGCCCTGCCCGGCGTCGCCCATCGGGTACAGGCTGACGCCGAACTCGGCGCAGTTCTTGCGCAGCGTCTCGACCTGGACCCGGGACACCGGGTCGGTCACCGGGCTGCCCGGGCCGATCAGCGGCAGCCCGGGACCGGTCACGCCGAGCGTGGGCACGTTGTGGTCCTCGGTGGCCACGGTCAGGTCAGGACGCCGCACGCCACGGCCGGCCAGCCGCAGCCCGTCGAACGCCTGCGGGCTGGTCACCTCGTGAATCAGGTGCAGGTCGATATAGAGCAGGTCGGGCTCACCGCCGGCCCGGTGCACCACATGTGAGTCCCAGATCTTCTGCGCGAGCGTACGTCCCATCTGTGTGCCCCTTTCCGCGGGCGCGTCATCGCGATCCGTCCAGCCGGGCGCCTATCCCCTGCGAGGGCCAGCTTAATGTTGAGTTGCGTCTCGCATTTCGAGACGGCAATATCGGACCATGGACAACTCTAGCGGAGTCGGGGTGCTGGACAAGACGGCGGCCGTGCTCAACGCCCTGGAATCTGGTCCGGCCTCGCTGGCCCAGCTCGTCACCTCGACCGGGCTGGCCCGGCCGACCGCGCACCGGATCGCGGTCGCCCTGGAACGGCACCGGCTGCTGGCCCGGGACTCCCAGGGCCGGTTCATCCTGGGCCCGCGGATCGCCGAGCTGGCCACCGCGGCCGGTGAGGACCGGCTGCTGGCGGTGGCCCAGCCGGTCCTGGTCGCGCTCCGGGACCTGACCGGGGAGAGCGCGCAGCTGTACCGGCGGCAGGCGGACAGCCGGATCTGCGTGGCCGCCGCGGAGCGGGCCACCGGCCTGCGGGACACGGTGCCGGTCGGCTCGGCGCTGCCGATGACGGCGGGCTCGGCCGCGCAGATCTTGCTGGCCTGGGAGGAGCCGGAGCGGCTGCACCGCGGGCTGCGCGGGGCCAAGTTCAGCGCCGCCGCGCTGGCCCAGGTGCGCAGGCGGGGCTGGGCGGCCAGCGTGGCCGAGCGCGAAGCCGGGGTGGCTTCGGTGTCCGCACCGGTCCGCGGCCAGGGCGGGAAGATCATCGCGGCCGTATCAGTATCCGGGCCGATCGAGCGGCTCACCCGGTCGCCGGGCCGGCTGCACGCCAACGCCGTGGTCACCGCGGGCGAGCGCATCACCAGCGCCCTCCGCCGCGCCAGCTAACCGCCGACTTTCATGGTTTTCGACGCGGCTCACCCGTACGGGGGAGATAGCGGGTGGCCTATATCGTCGATACTAGAGAGCAAAGGTGATCTTGTGCGATCATGCCCGAAGGTCCCCCGTGCGGCGGGACGGTGGCCGGTGACCGCCTCTGCCGCGCGCGGACGAGGCTACTGGCGGCCACGCCCTGACATCGTGAGGTCGCGCCCATGAAGGTAGCCGTCGTCAAGGAAACCGCGCCTGGCGAGCGCCGGGTCGCCCTGGTCCCGGAGCTGCTCGGGCGGTTGCGCGGGGGCGGGATCGAGGTACTGGTCGAGTCGGGCGCGGGTGACGGCGCCTGGTTCGCGGACAGCGCCTACGCGGACGCGGGCGCGAGCGTGGTGAGCCGGGCCGAACTGCTGGCCGGCGCCGACCTGATCCTGACCGTCGGGAAACCGGACCCCCAGCTCATCGACGGGCTGCGCCCGGGCCAGGCCATCCTGGGCATGCTCAACCCGCTGGCCGACCCCGGCCTGGCCGGCACGCTGGCGGCCAGGGGGGTGACCGCGATCAGCCTGGACGGGCTGCCCCGGACGCTGTCCCGGGCCCAGTCCATGGACGCGCTCAGCTCGCAGGCCAACGTGGCCGGGTACAAGGCGGTGCTGGTGGCAGCCGAAGCGTTCGGCCGGTTCTTCCCCATGCTGACCACCGCGGCCGGCACGGCGCGGCCGGCCAAGGTGCTCATCCTGGGCACCGGGGTGGCCGGGCTGCAGGCGATCGGCACCGCCCGGCGGCTCGGCGCGGTGGTGTCCGCCTATGACGTGCGGCCGCAGACCAAGACCGAGGTGCAGTCGCTCGGCGGCACGTTCATCGAGCTCAAGTCGGTCGCGGACGCGGCCGGGGAAGGCGGCTATGCCCGCCAGCTGACCGACGAGGAACGCCAGGCCCAGCAGGCCGAGCTGGCCGGGCACATCGCCCGGCACGACGTGGTCATCACCACCGCCCAGGTGCCCGGGCGCAAGCCGCCGCTGCTGGTCACCGAAGACGCGCTGAAAGAGATGTCCGCGGGCGCGGTCATCGTGGACATGGGGGCCGGCCCGCTGGGCGGCAACGTGGCCGGCTCGGTGCCCGGCCAGACCGTGGTGACCGGGAACGGGGTCACCATCATCGGCGCCGGGAACCTGGCCGCCACCGTGCCCGGCGCGTCCTCCGCGTTCCTGGCCCGCAACATCGCCACGCTGCTGCTGCACCTGGTCAAGGACGGCGCGCTGGCCATCGACCCGGCCGACGAGATCCAGGCCGGGGTCGTCATCACCCACGACGGCGCGGTGGTCCAGCCCGCGACCGCCGCCCTGCTCGCCGACCACAGCCCCAGCGGGGACCAGCCCGGAGGTGCTACCTCGTGACCCCTGTACTGCTCACCGACATCGCCATCTTCGTGCTCGCCATCCTGGTGGGCTTCGAGGTGATCAGCAAGGTGCCAGCCACGCTGCACACCCCGCTGATGTCGGCGGCCAACTCGATCCACGGCATCGTGCTGGCGGGCGCCATGCTCATCGCGGTGACCGCGCACGACGCGCTGGGCTACATCCTGGCCTTCGTCGCGTGCGCATTCGCGGCGGCCAACGTGGTCGGCGGCTACGTGGTCACCGGGCGGATGCTGAAGATGTTCAAGCGGGCCCGGACGCCGGTGCCGGCGGCCGACAGCGCGGCAGCGGTCAGCGGCAACGGCCAGGCCCCGGCCAGCACGCAGACGACCAGTACCCGGGCGAGCGGCCGGTCATGAGCGCCTTCGACTGGATCACCCAGCTGCTGTACGTGGCGGCTGCGGTCTGCTTCGTGCTCGGCCTGCACCTGATGAACTCCCCGGCCAGCGCGCGGCGTGGCAACCAGGTGTCCACGGCCGGCATGACGCTGGCCATCGTGGTCACGTTCGCCCTGGTCATCCACGCGGGCACGATCACCGCGACCGGCTGGGTGGTGATGCTGGCCGGGGCGCTCATCGGCGCGGGCGCCGGGCTGTACATGGCCCGGACCGTCGAGATGACGGCCATGCCCCAGCTGGTCAGCCTGTTCAACGCGGTCGGCGGCGGCGCCGCCGCGCTGGTCGCGATCAACGACTACGTCAAGCTGGCCGGGGCGACCGCGGGGGTGGCCGAGTCGGTCAGCGTGTTCACCATCCTGGACGTGATCATCGGCGCGGTGACGTTCTCCGGGTCGATCATCGCGGCCGGCAAGCTGCAAGGCGTGATCAACTCCGCCCCGGTCACGTTCCCCGGCTCCCGGGCGGCCAACTTCGCCGCGGCCGCGGTGGGCATCGGCGGCGCCATCTACCTGCTGGTCAGCCCCAGCGTCCCGGTGCTGATCATCATCATCCTGGCCGCGCTGGCGTTCGGCGTGACGATGGTGATGCCGATCGGCGGCGCCGACATGCCGGTGGTCATCTCGCTGCTGAACGCGTTCACCGGCACCGCGGTGGCCATGGCCGGGTTCGTCATCGGCAACTGGGCACTGATCATCGCCGGCGCGCTGGTCGGCGCGTCCGGCTCCATCCTGACCAAGCTGATGGCCGACGCGATGAACCGGTCGCTGGCCAACATCATGATCGGCGGGTTCGGCACCGGCGACACCGCGGCGGCCATCGAGGGCCCGGGCGGTGATGTGCGGTCCACCCAGGCCGACGACGCGGCCATCCAGCTCGCCTACGCGCAGAAGGTCATCATCGTGCCCGGCTACGGGCTGGCCGCCGCGCAGGCCCAGCACGCGGTGGCCGAGCTGGCCGCGGTGCTGGAAGAGCGCGGGGTGGAGGTCAGCTACGCGATCCACCCGGTGGCGGGCCGGATGCCCGGGCACATGAACGTGCTGCTGGCCGAGGCCAATGTGCCCTACCCGCAGCTCCGCGAGATGGACGAGATCAACCCGGAGTTCCCGCGGGCCGACGTGGCCCTGGTCATCGGGGCTAACGACGTGACCAACCCGGCGGCCCGGCGGCCCGGCAACCCGGTCTCCGGCATGCCGATCCTGGACGTGGACGCGGCCAAGAGCATCATCGTGATCAAGCGGTCGATGGGCCACGGCTACGCCGGCATCGACAACGAGCTGTATGTCAACCCGAAGACCAGCATGTTCTTCTCGGACGCGAAGTCCGCGCTGGCCGAGCTGACCAGCGCGGTCAAAACCCTGGTCGGCTGACTGAACCGCCGGGCAGGGTTTATCCCGGATTGATAACCTGCCGGCAAGGGGGTCAGCGGGGTGGAAAACGGCACACGGCCACGCGTCGATACCAGCACGGCCAATCCGGCCCGGGTCTACGACTACTGGCTGGGCGGCAAGGACAACTTCGCCGTGGACCGGAAAGCGGCGCACGACGCGATCGCCGCGAACCCCGGGATCATCGTCGAGGTCCGCACCAACCGGGCCTTCCTCAGCCGGGCGGTCCGGCACCTGGCCGGCCCGGCCGGGATCCGGCAGTTCCTGGACATCGGCTCGGGGATGCCGACCGCGGACAACACGCACGAGGTCGCGCAGCGGGTCGCGCCGGCCAGCCGGGTGCTGTATGTGGACAACGACCCGATGGTGCTGGCGCACGCCCGGGCCCGGCTGACCAGCAGCACCGAGGGGACCGCCGCCTGCATCCCGGGTGACCTGCACGACGTTGCGGCGATCCTGGAGCAGGCCCGGGCCAAGCTGGACTTCGGCCAGCCGGTCGCGGTCATGATGCTGATGGTGCTGCACCAGATCTCGGATCAGGACCAGCCGCACGACCTGGTGGCCCGGCTGATGGACGCCGTGCCGTCCGGCAGCTACCTGGTCATCTCGCACCCGGCCAGCGACATCAGCGCCCAGTCCATGGCCGACATGGCCGAGCTGCTGACCCAGTCCGGGCCGCCGATGACGCCCCGCTCGTACACCGACGTGTCCCGGTTCTTCAACGGCCTGGACCTGCTCGCACCCGGCGTGGTCGCGCTGTCCGACTGGCGGCCGGAAGCCACCGACGTCCGGCCCGCGGTGGCCCCCGGCTGGTGCGGCGTCGCCCGCAAGCCGTAGCCGCAGGCTACTGGCCGGCCACCTCGCGGATCCGCAGCACCGATGAGTAGCTGCGCGACTCACCCGCGTCCAGCCAGGTCATGGTGCCATCCGCGCGGGCCGCGACCTCCCCGGTCACGGCGTGCGTGCTCGGCTCGAACCCCACCGCGTACGCGCCCTCGCGCAGGTGCAGCCACTGGAAGAAGGCCGGGAACTCGCGCTGGTCATACTCCAGCTCGAAGGCCAGGCCGAGCCGCTCGTTGACCAGCGCCGCGCGGACCAGCCCGTCCGGCCCCGGGGTGAGCTTGTGCTCATACACCTGCTCCACGAAACCGGGCTGCGGCGGGCCGAACACCAGGTGCGAGGCGCCCTGCTCGGCCACGCTGTCGCTGGCCCACAGCGTCCGCTCGATCGGGGCCGTGAACCGGGCGCCCTCCTCCAGCAGCGGCCAGCCCACGTTGATGTGGTACAGGTACATGTGCGGGGTCCGGTCGAAGCCGGCATTGCGCACCGTGTCGGTGAGCCGGATCGCCTGGCCGCCCAGGTCGGCCTCGATGCGCCGGGTCAGCCGCAGGTGCTCGGCGAACACGGCCGCCTGCCGGATCTCCCCCTCGGCCCACAGCACGCACCGGTCCCCGTCCCACCGCTCGCCGTAGCCGTGCAGCCGGGCCGGGATGTTGGCCACCCGGCCGTGCAGCCCGTGCCACACCGTCGGCCGGTACGGGTAGCGGTATTCCGGCGCGTCCACCTCGGCGGTGAACAGGGTGTGGTCAAGCCCGGCCGTGACCGTCAGCCCGCAGAAACTGCGCAGCCAGGACAGCCCGTCCTCGTCCCGGTACTCGTGCAGGCCGGGGTGACGGAACCCGGTCGCGGACCGCCAGCCGAAGCCCACCCCGCGGTACTCGGCCGCGCCGATGTCCATGGCCCGGTCGACCAGGACATCGAAGCTCAGCCCGCCGCCGGTGCGGAACTCCAGCACCCGGAGGCCGCGTTCGGCCCCGTCGTCGAGCACCACCGAGCGCACCCCGCCCGCTGCGGGCAGGTCCCCGGCCATCCGGGCCAGCCCGGCCCGGTCATAGTCCATGCCGTGCAACCGCACGTCCGTCACCTCCCGGTGAACCGGCCGGGCCGCTTCGCCGCGAACGCTGCCCGCCCTTCGGCGGCGTCCCGGGTGGCCAGGCAGATGGCCTGCATTTCCCGTTCATACTGGATGGCCTGGGCCTGGCCCATGTTCCGCGCGGCCAGCAGGTTGGCCTTGGCCGACTGCGCCGCGATCGGCGGCCGCTGCGCGATCGTGCCGGCCAGGTCCAGCGCGGCGGGCAGCAACTCCGCTGCCTCGTACAGCCGGCTGACCAGGCCCATCCGGTAGGCCTCGGCGGCGTCCACCGGATCCCCGGTGAGCAGCAGCAGCGCCGCGTCGCTGGCGGGCAGGCTGGCCGACAGCAGCGCGCTGACCCCGCCGCCCCCGATCCAGCCCAGCTTGATCTCCGCGGCGGCGAACGAGGAAGTCCGGCTGGCCAGCCGGATATCGCAGCACAACGCCAGTTCCAGCCCACCGCCGTAGGCATAGCCATTGACTGCGGCGATGACCGGTTTGCGCAGCTCACGGAGCGTCGTGCAGTAATCCCGCCGGTTGCGGAACTGCCACGGGCCGGCGTACTCGCCCACTTCGCCGATGTCGCTGCCCACGCAGAACGACCTGTCGCCCGCCCCGGTGAGCACCGCGGCCCGGATGTCGTCGTCCGCATCCACCTGGGCCACCAGGGCGAGCAATTCCCGGCTCATCTCGTCGGTCACCGCGTTGAGCTTGCCCGGCCGGTCCAGGGTGAGCAGGGCCACCCCGTCGTCGCGGACGTCGATGCGCACCGTGCCTGTCATGCCGTACCTGCCTCCGCGCGCTCGGGCCGGGCCAGTTCCCGGTAATTAGCGTTCAGCACATTGATGGTTTTGTGGGCGCTGGCCTGGCCGGTGATAACGGAGCGGACCAGCGCCGAGGCGTGCTCCTGCAGGGCGATCCAGCCGTCGGCGCGGGGGCGGACCCAGGCCGCGTCCAGGGTGCGCCGGGTGCTGCTGTAGTACCGGCCCCAGGCCTGGTCGACCGCGGCGCTGTCCCAGGCCGCGGCCTGGGCCGGCTGGCCGCCGTGCGCCGGGATCAGGCCGGCCTGCACGTCCGGGGCCAGGAACGCGGTCAGGAAGCGGTGCAGCTCAGCCGGGTCGGGGTGACGCAGCGCGGACACGGCCAGCCCGGTGCCGCCGAGCACGCTGCCCGGCCGCGGCGTGCCGAACGTGGGCGCGCCGGCCCAGGCCAGGGCCCGGCGGCCGGCCGCGGGCTGGGCGTAGCTGGCGTAACCGTAGGCCAGCGGGCAGTATCCGGGGCCGGTACCAGTGGCCAGCGCTTCGTGCACGGTGATCGGGCCGGCCTGGGAGATGTCCTGGTCGGCCACGGCCCACACGGCCTGCAGGATGCCGAGGGCGGCGGCCGCCTGGCGCGGGCGGAGCAGTTCGCCGGGACCGGCCGGGACGCACATGGCCAGCAGGGCGAGGAACGCGTGCGGGCCGCCCAGGCACAGCGCGGTGCGGTGCTGCCGGGCGAACGTGGGCACCTCGGCCCAGTCGCGGGGGGTGGCGGCCAGCTGGTCCGGCCGGAACACCGTGACCTGGGTAGCCGCGTCGATCGGAACGGCCCACTGCTGGCCGGCCAGCCGGTAGCTGGCCCAGGTCGGGCCGACCGAGGCGGCCTGCCAGTCCGCGAGCAGATCTGCCGGGATTAGCTGGCCCAATGGCCGCAGCGCGTGCGCGGCGATGGCCGCGCCCAGCCCAGGATGGTCGATGATCATCAGGTCGTAGCGGCGGGCCAGGTCGGCGATCGGATGGGCCTCGAAGTCGGCCAGCGACTGCCGGTCCCAGCTGACCGCCAGGTCCGGGCGCTGTGCGCTGAACGCCTTCAGCGGCTGGTAGGCGCGGGGGTGATCCCAGGTCAGGCCGCGCAGCGTCATCGGGCGCCGATCACGCCGTCGGCCAGCAACTGGCCGATCTCGTCGCCGGGCAGGCCGACC
>DATCUG010000414.1:0-2951 GCA_036567525.1 Streptosporangiaceae bacterium
CGAGGCGGTCGTCGGCCTGCTCGCCACGGCCAGCCTGGGCGCGATCTGGTCGTCCTGCTCGCCGGACTTCGGCCCGGCCAGCGTGATCGACCGGTTCGCGCAGATCACCCCGAAGGTGCTGTTCACCGTGGACCGGTACCGCTACGGCGGGCGGGACTACGACCGCGGGCAGGCGGTGACCGACATCACCGCGGCGCTGCCCGGCCTGGCCGCGGTCATCGTGGTCGGCGGGCGGGGCGAGGCCATCCGGCCGGCCCCGCAGACGCCGCTTTTGGACTTCGAGTCGCTGCCCGGCGCCGCGGCGGGGGAACTCGAGTTCGAGGCCGTTCCGTTTGGCCATCCCTTGTGGGTTCTTTATTCCTCAGGTACCACCGGACTGCCGAAAGCGATCGTGCACAGCCACGGCGGCATCGTGCTTGAGCACCTCAAAGCGCTGTGCCTGCACCAGGACCTCGGGCCCGGCGACGTGTTCTTCTGGTACACCACCACCGGCTGGATGATGTGGAACTTCCTGGCGGGCGGGCTGCTCGCCGGGGTGACCGTGGTGGCCTACGACGGCAGCGCCACCTACCCCGGAACCGGCGCGTTGTGGCAGATGGCCGCCGAGACCGGCGTGACCTACTTCGGCACCGGCGCACCCTACCTGCTGGCCTGCGCTAAGGCGGATCTGGCGCCGGGGCGTGAGCACGACCTGTCCCGGGTGCGCGGCGTTGGGTCCACCGGCTCGCCGCTGCCGCCCGAAGGCTTCCGCTGGGTCTACCAGCGGGTGGGCAGCGACCTGCTGCTGGGCTCGTACTCCGGCGGCACCGACGTTTGTACCGGGTTCGTCGGGCCCAGCCCCGTGCTGCCGGTCCGGGCGGGCGTGATCGCGGGGTCGTGCCTCGGCGCCAAGGTAGAGGCGTTCGGCCCGGCCGGCACGCCGGTCACCGGGCAGGTGGGGGAACTGGTGCTGACCGCGCCGATGCCCTCCATGCCGGTCGGGTTCTGGAACGACCCGGACGGCGCGCGCTACCGGGCCAGCTACTTCACCCCCTGGCCGGGTGTGTGGCGGCACGGCGATTGGATCACCATGCTGCCGGACGGCGGCTGTGTGATCTTCGGCAGGTCGGACGCCACGCTGAACCGCGGCGGCGTGCGGATGGGCACCAGCGAGTTCTACCGGGTGGTGGAACAGCTGCCGGAGGTGGCCGACAGCCTCGTGGTGGACACCGGGCAGCTGGGCGCCGACGGGCGGCTGATCCTCTACCTGGTTCTCGCCGACGACCTGACGCTGGACGACGACCTGGCCGGCCGGATCAAGGCCGCGCTGCGCGCGGCGCTGTCCCCGCGGCACGTGCCCGACGAGATCCATCAGGTGCCGGGGATCCCGCGGACCCTGTCGGGCAAGAAGCTGGAGGTCCCGGTGCGGAAGATCCTGCTCGGCACGCCGGTCGCCGACGCGGCCGACCCGGACGCCCTGGCCAACCCGGAGGTTTTGGCGTGGTTCAGCAAGTGACCAAGGGCCGTAGTTTCGGCGAAGAGGGCGGGCTGCTCACCTACGGCGGCTACCTGCGCGTACCGGAGCTGCTGTCGCTGCAGACCCCGCAATCGGACCCGCCGGCGCACGACGAGTTGCTGTTCATCACCGTGCACCAGGTGTACGAGCTGTGGTTCAAGCAGGTGCTGTACGAGCTGGAGGCCAGTCGTGACGCGATGACCGCGGGGGAGACCTGGCGGGCGAGGCACCTGCTGCGCCGGGTGCACGCGATCGAGCGGCTGCTGGTCGCCCAGGTGGACATCCTGGAAACGATGACCCCGCAGGACTTCCTCGAGTTCCGGGCCGGGCTCGCGCCGGCCAGCGGCTTCCAGTCGGCGCAATACCGGGAGCTGGAGTTCCTTTCCGGGGTCAAGGACCGGGCTTTTATCGCCCGGTTCCGCGCCCTCACCGACGCCGAACGGGAACGGCTGGATCGCCGGCTGGCCGAGCCGTCGCTCTGGGACGCGTACCTGGCCCTGCTGGCTGCCCGCGGTCTCGCCGTGTCCGACGATGCGGAGATCCTGGCGTCGCTACGGACGATCGCGCGGGACCGGGCTACCCACGACGACCTGTGGCAGCTCGCGGAGGCCTTGCTCACCCACGACGAACTGGCCGGGCTGTGGCGGGCCAGGCACGTGCAGATGGTGGAGCGCCAGATCGGGACGAAATCGGGTACCGGGGGCTCAACCGGGGCACCCTACCTGCGTAAGAGGGTGCCGTTGCGCTACTACCCGCTGCTGTGGGAGCTGCGGGACCACTTGTAACGAGGCGGCTGCGGATTGGGGATCGAGATGGCAGAAGCACTGGACGAGTCCGGCCTGTTGGATGAGGCGGCCAAGCTGGCGGCGCAGACCGTCGTGCCGGGTGAGGGCGGCGTCGGTGACCTGCGAAACTTCCTGAGCGCCTACTACCAGCACATGCCGGTCGAGGAACTGTTCGCATCCGGCCCGGCCCGGATGGCGGGGGTGGCCACCGAGCACGCCCGGCTGGCGGCCAAGCGCCCGCAGGGCCGTGCCCTGGTCAAGGTGAGCGCGGGCGGCATGTGCTCGGCGCTGGAGGCGTCCCGCGGGGCGGTGGACATCGTCACCGACGACATGCCGTTCCTCGTCGACTCGATCACTATGGAGCTGACCAGGCACGGGCTGGACAGCTACCACATCATCCACCCGCAGCTGCTGGTCCGCCGGGACGTCACCGGCACCCTGTGGGAGGTCGTCGGCCCGCTGCACCAGGCCACGCATCAGCACGACGAGATCGTCGAGTCGTGGACGCACATCGAGATCGACACCTCCTCCGGGGTGTCGCTGGCCGAGCTGGAAAAAGACCTGCAGCGGGTCCTGCTCGACGTGCGGGTGGCGGTAGAGGACTACCCGAAGATGACCGAGACGGCGCTGCAGCTCGCCGACCGGCTGGAGACCGAGGGCCCCACGGCGCC
>DATCUG010000415.1:0-12649 GCA_036567525.1 Streptosporangiaceae bacterium
CAGTGGCCGCGGCCCAGCAGGCGGCCGCGCCGGATGGGCAGGCCGTGGCCGCCCCCGGCCAGGCCGCGGTGGCCCAGGCCCCGGCCGGGGCCGCCCAGGTGCCGCCACGGCCGGCCGTCGAGCCGTCCAGCCTGCGCGGCACCAGCGAGCGGATGTCCCGGGCCCGGCAGGTCATCGCCCGCCGGATGGTCGAGTCGCTGCAGACCTCGGCCCAGCTGACCACGGTAGTCGAGGCGGACGTCACGGGGATCGCCCGGCTGCGGGACCGGGCCAAGGCCGACTTCGAGGCGCGCGAGGGCGTGAAGCTCAGCTTCCTGCCGTTCTTCGCGCTGGCCACGGTCGAGGCGCTCAAGGTGCACCCGAAGCTCAACGCCAGCATCGAGCCGGACGGGAACCAGATCACCTACCACGACGCCGAGCACCTCGGCATCGCGGTGGACACCGAGCGCGGGCTGATGGTCCCGGTCATCCGCAACGCGGGCGACCTGAACGTAGGTGGCCTGGCCCGCAAGATCGCCGACCTGGCCGCGCGGACCCGGGCCGGGCAGGTGAGCCCGGACGATCTGGCCGGCGGCACGTTCACGCTGACCAACACGGGCAGCCGCGGCGCGCTGTTCGACACCCCGATCATCAACCAGCCGCAGGTCGGCATCCTCGGCACCGGCTCGGTGGTGCGCCGGCCGGTGGTGGTCCCCGACCCGTCGCTGGGCGAGGTGATCGCGGTCCGGTCCATGGTGTACCTGGCGCTCAGCTACGACCACCGGCTGGTGGACGGGGCCGACGCGGCCCGGTTCCTGGCCACCGTGAAGGCGCGCCTGGAAGAAGGCGCGTTCGAGGCCGAACTGGGGCTCTAGGGCCGCAGCGGGGGGACACGCGGATGAAGGTCGCGGTGACGGGGGCGTCCGGGCTGATCGGCAGCGCCCTGGCCGCCGCCCTGCGGCAGGGTGGCGACCAGGTGGTGTCGCTGGTGCGGCGCTCGCCCGCGGCACCGGACGAGGTGGCCTGGGACCCAAGATCGGAGTGCGCCGCGGTGCCGCCGGCCGCGCTGGACGGGGTCGGCGCGGTGGTCCACCTGGCCGGGGCGGGAGTGGCCGACCACCGGTGGACCGAGGCCTACAAGGAGGAGATCCGGCTCAGCCGGGTGGCCGGTACGCACGCGGTGGCCGGGCTGCTGGCCTCGATGGATCACCCGCCGGCCGTGCTGCTGTCCGGGTCGGCCATCGGCTGGTACGGGGATACCGGCGGCCGCGAGGTGGACGAGTCCTCGCCGGCCGGGCACGGCTTCCTGCCCAGCGTGGTGCAGGACTGGGAGGCGGCCGCCGACCCGGCCCGGCAGGCCGGCGTGCGGGTCGCCTACCTCCGCTCCGGCATCGTGCTGTCCCGCCGCGGCGGGGTGCTGGGCCGGCTGCTGACGCCGTTCCGGCTCGGCCTGGGCGCCCGGCTCGGGTCCGGCACGCAGTACATGAGCTGGGTGACGCTCACCGACTGGATCCGGGCCGCCCAGTTCCTGATCGGGCAGCCGGACCTGTCCGGGCCGGTGAACATCACCTCACCCAACCCGGTGACCAACGCCGCGTTCACCGCCGCGCTGGCCGGTGTGCTGCACCGCCCGGCGCGGCTGGCCATCCCGTCCCCCGTGCTGACCGCGGCGCTCGGCGGGGTCACCAGCGACCTGCTGTCCAGCGCCCGGGTGCGGCCCACCCGGCTGCTCGGCGCGGGCTTCACGTTCAGCTACCCGGAGCTGGCGGGCGCCCTGGCCGCGGAACTGCACGCGCCTAGTTCCGCCGCGTGACCGGCTCGGCGGCTTACCCGGCGGTCAGCCAGGGATGGCCTGGCGGGACTCTCCGCCCAGCGCCGTGCCCGCGGGCCCGGCCCGGCCGGGGCCGGCCGCCACCAGTTCGCCCGGCTCGACCGGGACGCACGGCTCCGGGATCACGGTACGAATGCCGCGGGTGCCCATGCCGAAGAGCGGCAGCTTCCACAGCGGCGGCACCGGCCCCGGCAGTCCGCGGAACCTGCGCAGGGCCCGGATGTTCAGCCGCAGCAGGCGGCGCGCGATGATCAGGGCCAGCGCGGCGATCGGCAGCTCGACGCACAGCGCCAGCAACAGGCTGACCCAGAACCCGCTGGTCCGCACGTCCAGCGTGACGTCGAACCAGGCGTCGCAGCAGAGCAGCGTGGCCAGCACGATGAGGCAGCCGATGACCAGCTGGCGGTGTTTCCAGGCCGCCCAGGCAGTGACCGCGAACGCGATAAGCAGGCCGACGTCGAAGCCGACCCAGGCACCCCGCCAGCCGCCGGTGTGGTAGTACCGGGGCAGCGTCACGGCCAGCACACCGATCCAGGCGGCCAGGCCCATGCAGCCGCCGAAGATCACCACCAGCGCGATGGCCCGGCGCACCGGCCCGGCGGGCAGGTCAGCCTCACCAGGAGGTACCGGGTCGTCCAGCGCGGCCAGGGCACGGCTGAGTTCGGCTCGCTGCTGCGGGCTCATCCGGCGCAGCTCGTCCACATTGATCACGCGATGTACCTCCCTAGGCGGTAACTACCCCACCCGGGCCATTGCTTCCCCTCGGGACGGCGGTGGTTTGATAACGGCCGGATAGGCTGGCAGCGTGATGAGTGAGCTGGTCTACGTGCACGCCGGCCTCGGCGATCATCCAGTCCCCTACCTGCGTGGCTGGGAACTCCAGCGGCAGGTGCACGAGCAGCGGGTCAGCGGCGCGATCCCGGATACCTGCCTGCTGCTCGAGCACGAGCCGGTGTACACCGCGGGCAAGCGGACCAGCCCGCTGGACCGGCCCGGCGCGGACGCGGGCGCCCCGGTCATCGACGTGGACCGCGGCGGGAAGATCACCTGGCACGGCCCGGGCCAGCTCGTCGGCTACCCGATCGTCCGGCTGGCCGAGCCGGTCGACGTGATCGCCTACGTGCGGGCGCTCGAGGAAGCGCTGATGCGCGCGTGCGCGGACGCGGGCCTGGCCACGGTGCGGGTGGCCGGCCGCAGCGGCGTGTGGGTGCCGGGCAGCGCAGGCCGGCCCGCCAGCAAGGTGGCCGCGATCGGCATCCGGGTGTCCCGCGGCGTGACCATGCACGGCTTCGCGCTGAACTGCGATTGTGACCTGGCCTGGTACGACCGGTTCGTGCCGTGCGGCATCCGCGACGCCGGGGTGACCAGCCTGACCGCCGGGCTCGGCCGGCCGGTCACCGTGCCGGACATGATCGGCCCGGTCGAGCAGCACCTGGCCAGCGTGCTCGGCGCCACCAGCTGGCGCCGCTCCGCCGGGCGGCCCGGCCCGCGCCTCGCGGCCGCTTCCTAGCCGTCGCCGTTATCCGTCCCGCCCACCCGGGCCAGGTGACGGCGTAGCTCACTGACCGGGACGGCGGTCTGCTCGCCGCTGTCCATGTCCCGCACGGTGACCGTGCCGTCTTCCTGGTCGCTGCGGCCGTAAATCAGCGCCCACCGGGCACCCTGGTCACTAGCCCACTTGAGCTGCCGGCCGAGCTTGCCTGACCCGCCCAGGTACACGCTGGCCCGCAGCCCCGCGGCCCGGGCGATGGCCGCGAAGCCAAACGAGCGTTCGGCAAATTCCTCGCCCATGACGGTCACGGCCACATCCAGCCGCCGCAGCCCGGCCGCGCCGCCCGCCGCGGAGAGCAGCAGCAGGATGCGCTCGACGCCCAGTGATCCGCCGGTGCCGGGCGTGCCCGGCCCGCCGAGCTGCTCGATCAGGTGGTCGTACCGGCCGCCGGAGGAGATCGACGAACTCACCCCGGGGGCGACCACCTCCCAGATCGGCCCGGTGTAATAGCTCAGCCCGCGGACCATCCGCGGGGTGAACTCGACCCGCCCGGCCGGGATGTGCGTGCCCACCAGGGCGAGCACCGTGTCCACCTCGTCCAGGCCGGCCTCGCCCTCCTCGCTCCGCTTGAGCACGGCGCGGATCCGGTCCGCGGCATCCGGCGCGGTCATCGTGGCCACCAGCTCGCTGGCGGCGGCCCCGGGCAGGCCCCGGCCGGCCAGCTCCCCGATCACCTCGCCCGGTTCCAGCTTGTCCAGCTTGTCCAGCGTGATGAGCACGCCGGCGCCCAGCTCGGCCGGGATGTGGAAGGACTCCAGCAGGCCAGCCAGCACGTGCCGCGAGTTGAGCAGGAAGCGGAACCCGTGGATGCCGAGCCGGTCCAGCACGTCGTGCACCGCGCAGACCACCTCGGCATCGGCCAGCACCGAGGTGGAGCCCAGCGTGTCCAGGTCGCACTGGGTGAACTCGCGGAACCGGCCCCGACCCGGCCGGTCGGCCCGCCATACCGAGCCGATCGTGTACCGCTTGTACGGGCTGGGCAGCTGGCTGCCGTACGCGGCCGCCACCCGGGCCAGCGGGACCGTCATGTCATAGCGCAGCGCCAGATCCGCCTCGCCGGACGCCTCATGCTCACCGCGCCGCAGGATCTTGAAGATGAGCTTGTCGCCCTCTTCCCCGTACTTGCCGAGCAGCACGTCGAGGCGCTCGAACGCAGGCGTCTGCAGCGGCTCGAAGCCGTACTGGGCGAACACCGAGCGGATGACCGCGAACGCGCGCTCCCGGGTCTCGTACTCGGCGGCGAGGAAGTCACGTGTCCCCGACGGGGGATCGAACTGCGTAGGCATGAGCTCCATGCTCCCCGACAACGGCACCTCCCGTCACATCGAAATGCGTTCGGGAGCAGCGTGCCGGGCATGCTAGCGTGGCAGGCGTGTACTAGGACCAGCGGCCGCGCCCGTGCGTTTCCAGCACTGCGCATCCCCAGCAGCCACCCGCCCTCGTCCTAGGAGTCTTCCCGTGTTCCCCTCCGCGCGCAGCCCGCGCCGTGGCCTGCCGCTGGCCGTCCTGCTCCAGGCGCTGATCGCGGCGGGCGACGGCCTGGCCATGGTCGCCCTGGCCAGCCGGGTGTACCAGAGCTCGCACGCGTCCTGGGCGGTGGCCCTGGTGTTCCTGGCCATTACGGTGCCCATCACCGCGCTGGCCCCGGTGGCGGGCGCGGCGCTCGACCGCTTCCCGGTGCGGCCGGTGCTGATCATCGCGTCGGTGGCGCAGACGCTGGTGGCGCTGGCGCTGACCCGGTTCACCGGGACCGGCGCGACCCTCGGGCTGGCCACCGGGTTCGGCCTGTGCGCGGCCGTGCTGCAGCCCGGCCTCGGGGCGATCGTGCCTCAGCTAGCCGGCCGCTCCGGGGTGATCCGGGCCAACGGCTACCTGCAGGCGGCCACCTGGGGTGGCTTCACGGTGGGCCCGCTGCTGGCCGGCGGGCTCACCGCCGCGGGCGGCACCGGCCTGGCTCTCGGCGCGGTCGCGGCCATGTACGGCCTGGGCGCGGCCGGCCTGGGCCTGCTCCGGCTCAGCCCGGCCCCGGCGGCCAGCCCGGACCCGGCGGCCGGGCCGGGCCAGCGCGGGACCCGCCAGTTCAGCGCCGGGCTGCGCTTCTTGCGCGCCGACCGGGAGGCGGGCCTGCTCGTCCTGGTGGTCAGCATCATGGTCACGTTCGCCAACATGGCCAGTGTGGCCGAGGTCGCGTTCGCCGAGGGCGTGCTCCGGGCCGGGCCCACCGGCTACTCGGTGCTGGTCGCCGCGTGGACCGCGGGCATGCTGGCCGGGACGCTGGCCGGCGGCCGCCTGCCACGGCGCCGCCTGGTGCTGGCCGTGCTGCTGGGCAGCCTGATCACCGGCGCCGGGGTGGCGCTGGCGGCCGGCGCGCTCACCCTGTGGCAGGCCGCGGCCGCCTACGGGATCGGCGGGGTGGCCAACGGGATGGAAGTGGTGGCCACCCGCAGCTTCCTGAACCACCGGGCCCCGGCCGCCATCTCCGGGCGCGTATTCGCCATCTACTCCGGGCTGCTGTTCGGGGCGGCGTCCCTGGGCATGGCCGTGGCGGGCGGGCTGCTGGCCCCGCTCAACCCGCGCCTGGTGCTGCTCACCGCCGGGGCCGGCGGCATCGTGGCCACCATCCTCGGCTGGCTGCGCTACACCCGGCTGGCCCGGCGCCGGCCCCAGTCCCCCGGCCCGGGTCCCGCGCTACCCGGGCTCGGGCCAGACGATGCCGAGGACGCGCTCGGCCCAGTCCCCGCCGATGCGCTCGCCGCGCAGGTAGCAGGCGTACAGCGACCCGGTGAGCAGGGTGACGGCCAGGCCGGGGTCCAGGCTGGCCGGCAGGCTGCCGCTGGTCACACCGCGGACTAGCGCGCCGCGCAGCCGGGCCTCCCGCGGCTCGGCCACGTGCCGCCGGAAGCGGGCCAGCAGCTCCGGGTAACGGTCCCGTTCGGCCAGCACGGCGGCCAGCACGGCCAGCCCGTTCCGCCGCACCATGGTGTCCCGGACGTTCTGCAGAACGGCCAGCGCGTCGGCGCGCGGGGACATGTCCACTGGCGGCAGCGCCGTCACCGGCATGGCGTCCACCCCGGCCAGTGCGAGGGCAAGCTTGTCCGGGTACCGGCGGCGCAGGCTGGGCGGGCTGGTCCCGGCGGCGGCCGCCACCCCCTCGATGGACATTCCGGCGTAACCGCGTTCGGCCAGCTGGCGCACGGCGGCGGCCAGGATGGCGGTGTCCAGGCTGGTGTCCCGGGGGCGCCCGGGCGGCCGCCCGGTCGCGCCGTCTGCCGCCTTGTTCCGCCGCCGCGCTGCCTGCATGCCGCTCCCTCTCCCACCCGCTGGTACGGTCCCGCAGGATCAAGCTCCGCGGGGCCCGGCGCCGTTACGTTGGCTAAGGTCACGCAAATCTGCTGCGCCGATCACCCACGGGTGCAGATACTCACAAGTGTGATTGGCGAGGACTTTCCGGCTCTGCTGGCCGCCGCCCAGGGCGGCAGCGAGGCGGCCTTCGCCACCCTGTGGCGGGACGGCAACGATGCGCTGCTCCGCTACCTCCGGGTCGCCGCGCCCACCGCGGCCGAAGACGTCGCGGCCGAGACCTGGGTACAGGTCGTCCGCGGCCTGGCCGGCTTCCGCGGCGACGAACGGGCCTGGCGGTCCTGGCTGTTCACCATCGCCCGGCACCGGGCCATCGACGAGGGCCGCCGCCGGTCCCGGCACCCGGCCGAGCCGCTGGACGGGCTGCCCCGCGGCAGCGAGCCGCGGACCGGGGACGCGGCCGCGGCGGCACTGGCCAACCTGACCACCGACGCGCTGGTCCAGGCGATCCGGCAGCTGCCACCCGCCCAGGCCGAAGTGATCCTGCTGCGGGTGCTGGCCGACCTGGACAATGAGACGGTGGCCCGGATGGTCGGCCGCAGCGCCGGCGCGGTCCGCATCGCCGCCCACCGTGGCCTGCACACGCTCGCGCAGGCCATCTCCGCGACGGGAGTAACGCGATGACCGGCGGCGGAGTTTGGGACGATATGCCGACGCCGCCGTGGCCCGCGGAAGGCGAGCTTCCCGCACCGGGGGACGCCGCCTTCGACGCGCTGCTCGACCACGCGCCGCTGCCGGACGGCAGCACCGCCCCGCTGCACCAGCTCGCGGCGGCGTTCGGCGAGCTGTACGCGGCCCCGGTGGACGACGCGGCCGCGGCCGAGCAATACGCGATGGCTTTGTTCCGGGGGGCAGCGGGCCGGCCGGCCGACGCGCAGCCGGCCCCGGCCGCCCAGGTGGCCGCCACTGCCCAGATGCCCCCCGTTGCCGAGACTGCCCTCGCCCGGCCGGGCCGGCGCCGGTCCCGGCGGCCACGGCTGCGCGCCCGGGTGGCAGCGGTCGGCGCCGCCGTCGTGGTCTCGCTGGGCGGGGCGGCCGCCGCCGCCGCGTACACCGGCGCGCTGCCGCACATGCTGCACCGGCTCACCCCGCACCACCCGGCCAGCCCGTCGGCGACCGGGCCCGGGTCACCGGCCCAGCCGGCCACCGAGAGCCGGCCGGCGGCGCCCGGCACCGGACATGGCTTGTGTGCCGCGTACCAGCACGCCCTGGCCGGCGGCAGTCCCAGTGCGCAGCGGAAGGCGTTCCGGAAATTGGCCGCCGCCGCGGGCGGGGCAGGCAACGTGACGTCCTATTGCCCGGGGGTGGTGCAGCCGCAGCCCACGCCGGGCGCTCAGCATACGCACCCGGCTCATCTAGCCCACCCCACCCATCCAGCACACCCCACACATCCCGCGCACCCGACACACCCGGCGCATCCGAGCCACAGCCCCAAGTAGGCCAGCCCCGGTCAGGTGACACCGGCCGGGACGTACGCTGGAGGCGTGGTACTCGCACCCGAAGGACGCAAGCTGCTGCGGCTGGAAGCCCGGAACAGCCAGACCCCGATCGAGAAGAAGCCGCCGTGGATCAAGACGCGGCTGCGCACCGGCCCGGAGTACACCGCGCTCCAGGGGCTGGTGAAACGGGAAGGGCTGCACACCGTCTGCCAGGAGGCTGGCTGCCCGAACATCTTCGAGTGCTGGGAAGACCGGGAGGCCACGTTCCTGATCGGCGGCGACCAGTGCACCCGGCGCTGCGACTTCTGCCAGATCGCCACCGGGAAGCCGGAACCGCTGGACACCGGCGAGCCGCGCCGGGTGGCCGAGTCGGTGGTCACCATGGGCCTGCGTTACGCCACCGTGACCGGGGTGGCCCGGGATGACCTGCCCGACGGCGGCGCCTGGCTGTACGCGCAAACCGTGCACGAGATCCACGCGGCCGTGCCCGGCTGCGGGGTGGAGCTGCTGATTCCGGACTTCAACTCCCGTGACGACCAGCTGGCCCCGGTGTTCGCCGCCCGCCCGGAGGTGCTGGCGCACAACATCGAGACCGTGCCGCGGATCTTCAAGCGGATCCGGCCCGGGTTCCGCTACGAGCGATCGCTGGACGTGCTGGCCAAGGCCCGGGCGGCCGGGCTGGTCAGCAAGTCCAACCTGATCCTCGGCATGGGCGAAGAGCCGGACGAGATCACCGCGGCCATGGCTGACCTGCGCTCGGTGGGCTGCGAACTGCTCACCATCACCCAGTACCTGCGCCCGTCACCGCGGCATCACCCGGTGGACCGGTGGGTGCCGCCCGCCGAGTTTGACCAGCTCCGGGACGAGGCGCTGAGCCTGGGCTTCTCCGGCGTGATGTCCGGCCCGCTGGTCCGGTCGTCCTACCGGGCCGGCCGGCTGTACCGCGAAGCCATGGCCCGGCGAGCCGAACCGGGGACCGCGTTTCCCACCCAGCCCGCTGACTCGTATCCTCCCTTGCATGGCGAATAAGGCCGCAGGCGGCGCGGACGGAGTCCCCAAGGGCCGCATCAAGCAGATCCGCATGGTCGCGGGGATCGTCCGCGAGCACAACCCCCGGGCGCTCCCGCTTATCGCGATGACCGCCATCATCATCATCGGCGTCACCGTGCTGGTCGGGCTGCTCACCGGCCTGGCCGGGGTGCTCATCCCGTTCGGCGTGCTGGCCGGGCTGGCCGCCGCGATGATCCTGTTCGGCCGGTTCGCCCAGACCGCGCAGTACGCCGCGGTGGAGGGCCAGCCGGGCGCGGCCGCCGCCATCCTGCAGAGCATGCGGGGCGGCTGGACGGTCACCCCGGCGGTGGCGGCCAACCGGAACATGGACGTGGTGCACCGCGCGGTGGGCCGGCCCGGCGTGGTGCTGGTCGGCGAGGGCTCGCCGAACCGGCTGCCCGGCCTGCTCTCGGCGGAGAAGAAGCGAATCTCCCGGGTCGCCGACACGTACATCTACGACTTCCAGGTCGGCAACGAAGAAGGCCAGGTGCCGATCAGAAAGCTGCAGCGGAAGATCATGCGGCTGCCGCGCAACCTGCGCGGCGGCGAGGTGTCCGAGCTGAACTACCGGCTCAAGGCGCTGCCCCAGTCGCTGCAGATGCCAAAGGGCCCGATGCCAAAGTCGGGCCGGATGCCGAAGCCGCCCCGTCCCCGCATGCGCTGACTTGGCTGGGGGACGATCCCCGGATCAAGCTCTGAGCACGATGGTGTTGGCGGCGCGGTCGTGCAGGCCGCGCAGGTCGCGGTCGGTGACCAGCGGCGGCAGTACACAGAGCAGCAGCACGGTGCGGACCAGCCCCCACAGGAAGCCGACCGGCCGGCCGTCCAGCCGGGCCACCCGGATACCGCAGACCCGCTTGCCGATGGTGAACCCGGTCAGCGCGGTCAGCACCCAGACCATTGCGCCGAAGATGAACAGCGTGATCACGGCCACGTCGCTGTGCCCGAAGAACGCACGCGCGATCACCATGGCGATCAGCCAGTCGATCAGCAGCGCGAGCACCCGGCGGCCCATGCCCGCCACCGACCTGGGGCCCTGCTCGGGCAGCCCGAACCGTTCGCCGGGGTACTTCTGCTCGCCCGGGGTGTTCATGCCGGGCAGCAGGATGCTGCCCCACCGTCGCTCGCTCACCCACTAACCGTACCGCTCGGTTATCGCCGTTTAGCGCCCTGCCTGGCCGGTTAGGCCGGGGCGCGGTCCAGGCCGCTGGCCTGGTCGAAGGAGCAGCCAGCCCAGGCGCGCCGCCCCGGCCAGGCGTAACACGTGTGAAACACTAGAGACACGGCTCGGTAATCGCCGGGAACTAGCCTCCGAAGCGTTCCTGCCGCAGGCAGACCCCCCATGCGGCCAGATCTGCGTGGCCGCCACCCCCGCGGCCTTCAGCCCGGCAGCCCGGGAGGCAACACCAGTGTCAGCTCCGTTCAGGGAGGGTTGATGTTCCAGAACGCCGACGAGGTCCTGAAGTTCATCGGCGATAAGAAGATCGAGTTCGTCGATGTCAGGTTCTGTGACCTGCCGGGGACCATGCAGCACTTCACGGTGCCGGTCGAGTCGTTCGACGAGAAGGTCTTCAGCGAGGGCCGCATGTTCGACGGTTCCTCGATCCGTGGCTTCCAGCAGATCCACGAGTCGGACATGCTGCTGCTGCCGGACCCGGCGACCGCGTACGTGGACCCGTTCCGCCAGCACCCCACCCTGAACCTCACGTTCTTCGTGCACGACCCGCTGACCGGCGAGCCGTACACCCGGGACCCGCGCAACATCGCCCGCAAGGCGGAGACGTTCCTCAAGGGCAGCGGGATCGCGGACACCGCGTTCTTCGGCCCGGAGGCGGAGTTCTACATCTTCGACTCGGTGCGCTACGACACCGGGGCCAACTCCGGCTACTACTACATCGACTCGGTCGAGGGCGCGTGGAACACCGGGCGCGAAGAGGAAGGCGGGAACCTCGGCTCCAAGCCGCCGTACAAGGGCGGCTACTTCCCGACTCCCCCGGTGGACCACTACACCGACCTGCGCTCGGCCATGGTCAAGGCGCTGATCGATGTCGGCATCACGGTCGAGATGCAGCACCACGAGGTGGGCACGGCCGGCCAGGCGGAGATCGACATCCTGTTCGCGCCGCTGCTGGAGCAGGCCGACAAGCTGATGCTCTACAAGTACGTGATCAAGAGCGTGGCCCGGGCCGCGGGCAAGACGGTCACGTTCATGCCCAAGCCGATCTTCGGGGACAACGGCTCCGGCATGCACTGCCACCAGAGCCTGTGGAAGGACGGCTCACCGCTGTTCTACGACGAGGTCGGCTATGCGGGCCTGTCGGACACCGGCCGGTACTACGTCGGCGGCCTGCTCAAGCACGCGCCCACGCTGCTCGCGTTCACCAACCCGACGGTGAACTCCTACCACCGCCTGGTGCCGGGCTTCGAGGCGCCGGTCAACCTGGTGTACTCGCAGCGGAACCGGTCTGCCTGCGTGCGTATCCCGATCACCGGCTCCAACCCCAAGGCCAAGCGGCTGGAGTTCCGGGTGCCGGACCCGTCGGCCAACCCCTACCTGGCGTTCTCGGCCATGATGATGGCCGGCATCGACGGCATCAAGAACAAGATCGAGCCGCACGAGCCGGTGGACAAGGACCTGTACGAGCTGCCGCCGGACGAGGCGTCGGCCATCCCGCAGGTGCCCGGGTCGCTGGAGGCGGTGCTGACCGCCCTCGAGGCGGATCACGACTACCTGCTCGAGGGCGGCGTGTTCACCGAGGACCTCATCGAGACCTGGATCGACTACAAGCGGACCAACGAGCTCGACCCGGTCCGGCTGCGCCCGACGCCACACGAGTTCGCCATGTACTTCGACGTGTAGCCATCGCACTAGGGCTGGCCTGCCGGAACCCCTCCGGCAGGCCGTCCACCTTCACCCGGAGGTGCCCAGCCGGACGAGTGGTCAACATTTGCGGAGTGGGCCAGTTGCCGCGGCTGCGACTGAACGGCCGGGCCGGGCAGTTGTGCACCTTCTAAGCATCGGGTGCAAGGCTAGACGCTGTGCTGCTGACCGAAGCTGGACTCTGCTGTTGCACCCACTGAGAAGCGTATCTTCCGAAAGACTGAAAGTGTGGCCAAGCTGACCACGTATTAGGAGCTTGCCGGGCTAGACGCTCAGCGATGAAGAATTGTGCTCTGCCCCATGTCCCTGCATAAGTATAGCCCCATTCTTCAAGGAACAGCTGCTGGTCAATATAGTTGCGCTCTATATACAACGCGGCTATATCAAACATGGCCAAGGCACGGTTTACGATCTCATAGTCACTAGGAGCCTCGCGAGCCAACTTAGCAGCATCTTCTACAGAATTGACCTTCTGCATAAGAATCCGTCTGCCCCGCTGAAGCTCGATATCTATGAGACGTTCATGAAATTTGAGAAATAGGTCGCGCCGGTCTTGC
>DATCUG010000416.1:0-4271 GCA_036567525.1 Streptosporangiaceae bacterium
GGCCGGCTCGGGCAGCACCAGCGGCACCAGCGGCACTGCCAATGGCGGATCCTCCAGCACACTGCGCAACGTCCTGATCATCCTGGCCGTCATCGCCGTGCTGGCCGTGCTCGGCGGCGTGCTGATCTGGCGGCCCATCCGCCGGCGCAGGCAGCGGGAACTCACCGAAGCCAAGGCGGCCGCCCAGGAAGACCTGATCGCGCTCAGCGCGGGCGTCACCGATCACGAGGCCGACCGGTCGATCCGCAGCCATCCCGACGCGGCGGCCGAGCAGGCGGCCGCGCTGACCGCGTACGAGCAGGGCACGGCCGCGCTGGACGCGGCCCGCAGCGTCCGGGACATGGGCGCGGTGAGCCGGGCCATTGCCGAGGGCCAGTACCACCTGGCCAGCGCCCGCGCGCTCGCGGCCGGGCAGCCCCGGCCCGCCCGGCGCCCGGCCTGCTTCTTCGACCCCCGGCATGGCATGTCGGTGCGGGACGTGCTGTGGGCCCCGTCCGACGGTGGCCCGGCCCGCCAGGTTCCGGCCTGCTATGACTGCGCGCGCCAGGTGGACCGGGGCAGCGAGCCGGAGTTGCGCCGGGTCGAGGTCCAGGGGCAGCGGGTCCCCTACGTCAACGCCGGCTTCGCCCCGGCCTACTGGGGCGGCTACGGCTTCCTGCCCGGCATGTTCACCGGCTTCCTGCTCGGCGAGGCGCTCGCGCCGGGCCCGTTCTTCGGCGGTGACTACTACGGCGACCCGGATGCTTACGACGGCGGCGCGGCGGATCAAGGCAACGGCGACTACGGCGGCGGCGACTTTACGGACGGCGGCGACTATGGCGGCGGGGACTTCGGCGGTGGCGACTGGGGTGGCGGGGACTTCGGCGGCGGCGACTTCTCATAGCAGCCCCAGGTCGCGGCCGCGGGCTACCGCGTCCTGCCGGTCCGAGACGCCGAGCTTGCGGTAGATCGACTGGGTGTGCGTCTTGACCGTGTTCAGCGAGACGAACAGCTCCTTGGCGATCTTGCGCAGTGACCGGTCGCCGTCGAACAGCCGGAGCACCGCCTCTTCCCGCTCGGTCAGCGGCTCGGCCAGCGACGGAACCCGGCGCGGGCTGGCCAGCCGCCGCTCCAGCGCCTCGAGCCGGGCCCACTGCGCGTCCGCGCCGTCCGGGAGTTCGGTCAGCACGCTGCGCGCCTCGCCGATCAGCCGCTCGGCCCGGGCCCGGTTGCCCTGATCGAGGACCACCTGGGCCAGCGTCAGCGTGCCCACGAACGTGGGCCACGGGCCGCTGCCCGAGATGCCCTGGCGGGACCGGAGCGCTTCTTCCAGCTCATCGCGGGCCTGGTCGGGCAGGCTCTGGGCCGCATAGACCGCGCCCGCCGCGATGTGCGCCAGCGAGGCCGACGGCGTCCGCCGGAGGTCATCCCGGCCGGCCAGGCCGAGCGCGGTATGCACCAGCTCACAGGCCCGCGGCAGGCGGCCGTCTTCCACCGCGATCAGGGCCAGCACGGCCGAGACCACCATGCGGGTCAGCGGCAGCACGGCCTCGTTCCGGCCCGCTTCCTCGAGTGCCCGGGCCGCCGCCTCGGGCTGGCCGGCCAGGTACAGACTGAACCCGAGCGCGCTGCGGGCCAGCGCGTGCCACGGCGACGCGGCGTCGGTTTCCAGCCGGACCGCGGTGGCCGCCGACTCGCGCATCACCAGCAGGCCGTCGAACCCGTAGACACCGCGCAGCAGCGCGGCGGACGAGCGCAGCGAGCTCATCCCGTCCGGCAGCGACCCGTCATCCAGCCCGGCCTCGATGACCGGAACCCAGCGCCGGGCCGACTGCCGGTCCCCGGACAAGGCCGCCGCCCAGGCCGCGCAGTGCGCGGCCAGCGGGCTGGCCGCGATCCGGCCGTCGCCGAGGGAACGGATCCAGTTGTGCACCGTCGCCACCCGCCCCGAGCTGACATAGCCGAACCAGTAGCCCGCGATCAGGTCGATAGCCTGCCGGAAGTCGCCCGAGGCCATGGCGTGATCGATCGCCTCGTCGGCCGACCCGTGCAGCTGGTGCCAGGCGCAGGCCGCCTGGTGCAGGGCCGGCACCAGGTCCGGCTCGGCCCGGGCCAGCTGGCTGCGCAGCACCTGGCGGAACAGATGGTGGTAGCGGAACCACTGCCGGGTCTCGTCCAGCGGCACGATGAACAGGTTGTCCCGCTCCAGCACGGCCAGGATCTCGGCGGCGTTGGCCACCCCGCTGACCGCCGCGCCCAGCGGGGCGCTGAACCGGCCCAGCACCGACGTGCGGATCAGGAACTGCTGGACCTCCGGCGGCTGCCGGGTGAGCACCTCTTCGGCCAGGAAATCGCCGATGAACCGGTTGTCCCCGGAGAACTGGGCGATGAACTCGTGCGGCGACGGATGGCGGCGCAGCGACAGCGCGGCCAGGTACACGCCGGCCGGCCAGCCTTCCGTCCGGGCCACCAGATCCGTCAGATCACAATCATTGAGCCGAACGCCAGATACCGCGTGCACCAGCGTCGCCACGTGCGCAGTGGCCAGGCGCAGCTGGCTGGACCGGATGTCGACCAGCTGCCCGCTGGCCCGCAGACGGCCCAGCCGCAGCGGCGGATCGACCCGGCTGGTCAAAACCAGCTGCACCGACGGCGGCAGGTGCCCGAGCAGGAAATTGAGCTGCTGGTGACAGGCTCGCTCGGTGATGACGTGGTAGTCGTCGAGCACCACGACGACCGGTGCGGTTAGTTCGGCCAGCGCGTTGACCAGAGAGGGCAGCACGGTGGCGGTGAACTCGGGGACTTGCACCCGGAGCGTGCCCAGCACGTCCTCGGCCGCGAAGCCGGGACAGGCCCGCTGCACGGCGTAGACCACGTGCCACCACAGCCGGCCCGGGTCATTGTCGGCGGCGTCCAGCGATACCCAGGCGAATGGCCTGCGCTCCGCGGCGCTGGCCCGCCACTGGGCGACGAGTGTCGTTTTGCCGAAGCCCGCGGGTGCGTCGACGAGCACCAGCTTGCTGGCGCGGTGCGCGGAGAGATAGGCGGTGAGTTCCGGCCGCGGCACCCATTCGGTGCGGGGCACGGGGGCGTGCAGCTTGGTTTCCAGCAGAACGTCGAGCCCGGTGCGGGCAGAGTTGACAGCAGTAGCCGCCCGCCTGGCCGCGGGTGGCGCTCGCCCCCCTGCTGGACGTGCGGCACCGACCACTAATCAAGGATGATGCACTAGCCCGGTACTGGCAATGGCGGCCAGCGCGGCGTGGCGGGACAGATCAGTATGGGGAGGGTGCATGAAGATCGCGGGATCGGTAGCGCTGGTCACCGGGGCCAACCGCGGGCTCGGCCAGGTGTACGCGCGGGAACTGGTCCGCCGCGGCGCGGCCAAGGTCTACGGCGCGGCCCGGAAACCGGCCGAGGTCACCGGGCCCGGGGTGACACCCGTCGGGCTGGACATCACCGACCCGGCGCAGGTCGCCAATGTCGCCGCGCAGTGCGCCGACGTCAGCCTGCTGCTGAACAACGCCGGGGTGCTGAGCTATCAGACGTTCACCGGCGCGCCGGACCTGTCCGGCGCCCGGCAGGAGATGGAGACCAACTACTTCGGCACGCTCAGCATGTGCCGCGCGTTCGCCCCGGTGCTGGCGGCCAACGGCGGCGGCGCGATCGTCAACATGCTGTCGGTGACCAGCTTCTACACCAACCCGTTCAACGCGTCCTACGGCGCGTCCAAGGCGGCCGGGTGGTCGCTGACCAACGGCGTCCGGCTCGAACTGCACCACCAGGGCACGCTGGTGGTCGGCGTGCACGCGGGCTTCATCGACACCGGCATGGCCGCGCTGGTCGACGCGCCCAAGGACAGCCCGGAGTCGGTCGCCCGGCAGGTGTTCGACGCGGTCGAAGCGGGCCAGACCGAGGTGCTGTGCGACGAGCGGACCCGGACGGTCAAGGCCCAGCTGTCCCGCGATCAGGAGCTGATCTACCCGCCGGTGCAGAAGTTCTGGGACAACGCCATCACGGGCAGCAGCGGCTAGCCCGGTTCCGCGCCCTGCCCGGACGCACGTCACTAGGGTGGGCGGAATGGTGACAGAGACGGATCTGGCCCTGGGCTGGCGCCGCACGCTGCACGTCTATGACACCGGCGAGGACGATGCCCGGCTCACCGTGCTCTGGCAGCACGGCACGCCGAATACCGGCGAACCGCCCGCACCGCTGTTCCCCGCCGCGGCCACCCGCGGCATCCGCTGGGTGTCCTACGACCGGCCCGGCTATGGCGGGTCCACCCAGCAAGCCGG
>DATCUG010000417.1:0-7604 GCA_036567525.1 Streptosporangiaceae bacterium
GGCCGGTGCTCAGCACGGTGCGCAGCGCGGCCAGCGTGTCGTTGCTCAGCCGGCCTGCCCAGACCAGGTCCCAGATGGCCGCGGCCAGGGCGGCGTCGCTGGCCGCGGCCCGGTCCGGCCCGGGCAGCAGGCTGATCGCCCGGTCCGCCAGCATCCGGAAGAACAGCCCGCCGCCGCCGTCCAGGGCGCCCAGCACGGCATCGTGCAATGGGGTCATCGAGATCTCGCCCGGCGCGGGCAGCAGCAGCGGCGCGGTGTCGGCAGGCGCCAGCACCAGCCAGCCGTCACCACCAGGCAGGCCACCCGCCCCCGACCAGACGATCTCGCCCGCGGCCGTCAGCTCGTCCAGCATGGCGGGCTGGTAACCCGGCACCCGGCCGGGCAGGACCAGCGTCTCCAGCGCGGAAGCTGGCACGGCCGCCCCGGCCAGCTGGTCGATGGCCTCGAACACCTGGTCCGGGCCGGCTGCCACCGGCCGCCGCCCGGCCCGGGTGCCCGGCGCCGCGTCCGGCCTGGTCAGCGGCTGGCCGGCGTGCTGCCAGGCGGGCAGGAACCGGGCCAGCGCGGCGGCCGGCACGGGTTCCGCTTCCTTGCGCAGCTTGGCCAGGCAGCGGCGGCGCAGCAGCCGGAGCACGCCGGCGTCGCACCACTGCGTGCCGCGCCGGCCGGGCAGGAACTCGCCTTCGGCGACCCGGCCGTCGGCGGCCAGCCGGCGCAGCGTCCCGGTGATCACGGCCACGCCGACCCCGTACCGGGCCGCCACGTCGGCCGTGGTGAACGGGCCGTGCCCGCGGGCATACCGGGCGGTCAGGTCGCCGAGCGGGTCGGCCACCGGCTCGGTGAACGCGGCCGGAATCCCCGGCGGCAGCGGGACGCCGAGCGCGTCGCGCAGCCGCCCGGCGTCTTCGATGGCCGCCCAGCGGGCCGCACCAGCCACCCGGATCTGCAGCACGCGGCGCTGGGCCAGCAGGCTGGCCAGCCAGTCTTCAGCGGCGCCCGGGTCCTGGCACCGGGCGGCCACTTCGGCTGTGGACAGTGGCCCGATGCCGCGCAGCAGGTCAGCCACGGCCTCGGCGTCCCGGCAGGCCCGGCTGGGCAGCAGCCGCTGCAGCTCCCGCTCGGTCTCGGCGACCACGGCCGGGTCGAGCAGCTCGCGCAGGTCGGCCTGGCCGAGCAGTTCGGCCAGCAGCGCCGAGTCCAGTGCCAGAGCCTGGGCACGGCGTTCTGCGACGGGTGCGTCGCCTTCGTACATGAACGCACCGACGTAGCGGAACAGCATGGACCGGCCGAACGGGGACGGCGTGGGTGTCTCCACCTCGACCAGCCGGATCTGCCGGGTGGCCAGCTCCCGCATCAGGCCGACCAGGCCGGGCACGTCGAACACGTCCTGCAGGCATTCCCGCACCGTCTCCAGCACGATCGGGAACGTGCCGTACTTGCGGGCCACCGAGAGCAGCTGCGCGGACCGCTGCCGCTGCTGCCAGAGCGGGCTGCGGCGGCCCGGCGTGCGCCGGGGCAGCAGCAGCGCGCGGGCCGCGCACTCGCGGAACCGGGACGCGAACAGCGCCGAGCTGCCCAGCTCGTCGGTGACCAGCCGTTCGACTTCGTCCGGGGCCAGCTCGGCCAGGCCGGCCGGGGGTGGCTCGTCGCTGTCCGGGACCCGGATCACGATCCCGTCGTCGGTGTGCATGGCCTGCACATCCATGCCCTGGTAGCGCTCGCGCAGCCGGGCCGCGATGGCCAGCGCCCACGGCGCGTGCACCGGCGCGCCGAACGGGCTGTGCAGCACCAGCCGCCAGTCACCCAGCTCGTCCCGGAACCGTTCCAGCACCAGCGTGCGGTCGTCCGGCACGTACCCGGTCGCCTCGCGCTGGTCGGCCAGGTAGCGCACCAGGTTGGCGGCGGCCAGCTCGTCCAGGCCATCGGCGCGCAGCCGGCTGGCCGCGTCCGGCTCGCTGGCGGCGGCCAGTTCCCGGCAGTAGGCGCCGAGCGCCCGGCCCAGCTCTACCGGCCGCCCCGGCGCGTCGCCGTGCCAGAACGGCAATTTGCCTGGCTGGCCGGGCGCGGGGGAGACCAGCACCTGGTCGGCGGTAATGTCCTCGATCCGCCACGAGCTCGCGCCGAGCACGAAGACGTCGCCGACCCGCGACTCGTACACCATCTCCTCGTCGAGTTCGCCGACCCGGTGCGAGTTGCGGCCGTTGGCCTCGCGCTGCGACGCGGCCAGGAACACGCCGAACAGGCCGCGGTCCGGGATGGTGCCGCCGCTGGTCACGGCCAGCCGCTGGGCGCCCGGCCGGCCGTGCAGGGTGCCGGTGGTCCGGTCCCAGACCAGCCGGGGGCGCAGCTCCGCGAACTCCTCGCTGGGATAGCGCCCGGCCAGCATGTCCAGCACGGCTTCCAGCACCGGCCGGGTCAGGCTGGCGAACGGGGCGGCCCGCCGGACCACCTGCTCCAGCTCGCCGACGGCCCAGTCATCCATCGCGGTCATGGCCACGATCTGCTGGGCCAGCACGTCGAGCGGGTTGCGCGGGACGCTCAGCTCCTCGATCTGGCCGTGCCGCATCCGCTGCGCGACCACCGCGGCCTGCACCAGGTCACCCTGGTACTTGGGGAAGATCACGCCGCGGGACACGTCGCCCACGTTGTGCCCGGCCCGGCCGGTGCGCTGCAGGCCGCTGGCCACCGACGGCGGTGATTCCACCTGGACGACCAGGTCGACCGCGCCCATGTCGATGCCGAGTTCCAGGCTGGACGTGGCGACCACCGCGGGCAGCCGGCCGGCTTTCAGTGCTTCCTCGATCTGGGCCCGTTCCTGCCGGGACACCGACCCGTGGTGCGCCCGGGCCACCTCGGGCGGCGCGCCGCCGGTCGCCCCAGCCTGGGCCATGACCTGGGCGGGCGGCCCCGGCGCAACCGGCGCGGGCCCGGCCGGCGCGCCGTTGGCCCGGATCTCGGCCCGTTCCGCGGCCAGTTCGTTGAGCCGGGCGCACAGCCGCTCGGCCAGCCGCCGCGAGTTGGCGAACACGATCGTGGACCGGTGCTGCTCGATCAGGTCGAGCACCCGTTCCTCGACGTGCGGCCAGATGGACCGGCGTGGCGCCTGCCCATCCGGGGTCTCCGGGCCGGCCGCCGTCTCCAGGTCGGTCATGTCCTCGACCGGCACCACGATGCGCAGGTCCAGCCGCTTGCTGCTGGGCGGTGCGGCCACCGTGACCGGCCGGGCCCCGCCCAGGAACGACGCGACCACCTCGGGCGGCCGGACGGTGGCGGACAGCCCGATCCGCTGCGCCGGCGCCCGGCCCGGCTCCAGGGCGTCCAGCCGTTCCAGGGACAGCGCCAGGTGCGCGCCGCGCTTGCTGCCGGCCAGCGCGTGCACCTCGTCCACGATCACGGTGTCCACGCTGCGCAGCACATCCCGCGCCTTGGAGGTGAGCAGCAGGAACAGGGACTCGGGCGTGGTGATCAGGATGTCCGGCGGCCGGGCGGCCAGGCGGCGGCGTTCCTCCGGGCTGCTGTCCCCGGTGCGCACCGCGACCTGGATATCCGGCGGGCTGCCGCCCATCGCCTGCGCGGTGTGCCGGATCCCGGTCAGCGGGGCACGCAGGTTGCGCTCGATGTCCACGGCAAGCGCCTTCAGCGGTGATATGTACAGCACCCGGCATTGGCGTTCGGCAGCTGAAGGGGTTGGTGCGGCGGCCAGCCGGTCGAGGGCCCAGAGGAATGCGGCCAGCGTCTTGCCGGAGCCGGTCGGGGCGATCACCAGCGTGTTCTCGCCTTTGCCGATGGCCGCCCAGGCCTGTGCCTGCGCCTCGGTGGGCGCGGCGAACGCGGCCGTGAACCAGTCACGGGTAACCGCGCTGAATCCCTCCATGGGATCCCGGCCGGGGAGAGCGGACATGTATTCATACTGCCTGCCGGTACCGACAGGATTGACCGGCTGGGGCCAGGTCAGCCGGGTGCGGCCCGGACCGAGCCGGTGAGCTGGCCGGATGTGCTGTGCACGGTGCAGACCACGGTCCGCTCGCCCGCCGCCCAGGCGCCCGCGTCGGGGTAGACGTAGGACTCGGTCAGCGAGGACAGCGAGAGCTGCGGGTTCAGGTAGCTGCTCAGCCGGGCGGCGCAGCCCTGGTCCGCCTGCTGCTGGACGGCCGCCGCGCCCGGGTAGCGATGACCGGCCAGCGCGAACGTGCCGAACACTTCAGCGTCATGTGGCTGGTTGCAGGACAGCACGGCTGGGCTGCGCATCCCGTTGCGCCCGGCATCGACGCACTGCCCGGCGCGCAGGCTGAACACCCGGGGCAGCGCGGCTTGCCGGGGCGTCCGCTGATGCTGGGTGAGGTACGCGGCGCCGCCGATGGCCGCGGCGATGGTCCACAGGCCGGCCAGCACCAGCCCGGTGATGGCCAGTGACCGGCCGCGGGCCTTGGACCGGCTGATCCGGATCAGCGCGACCGGGCCGAGGATGAGGGTCAGCGGCACGGCCGGCACGATCCCGGAGACCAGCGTGGCCACCGCGAAACCGTCGGTGGGCCGTGGCCCAGCGGCCGGCCCAGCCTGCCCGCCCGGCGGGGGCGGCTGGCCGATCCCGTGCGCCACCGCGGTGGGCCGGCCGCGGCTGCCTGCTGGGTCCATCTGCGCTCCGGGCGGTCAGGGCCGGCCGGGGCGAGCGGCCTGCCAAGCCAATCCAGGGTGCCCCAAGACTGCCTGCATCCGGTCACGCGATTGCGCGGGCACCACGCATGACCCTTCCCCACCGGGCTGATCACATTCCTGCGAGTTGCTCCAGATTCGCTGTGAGGTTGGGCAGGCCGGGCGGCCCCCGGTAGCCTCACCGGCATGGCCGGCTGGGCGGCCCGTGGTCAGCGGGGGAGATCGTGGCTGGCCGGGGAGCCGGCCCAGGCCCGGCGCGTACCGGCAGGCACCGTGCAGAGGCACCGTGCAGAGGCACCGTGCAGAGCAGGGGAGGACCGTGCGGCTCAGCGAGTTCTGGGAGCGGATGCGGGCCCAGTTCGGCGACACGTACGCGAGCAGCGTCGCCAAGGACCATGTCCTGGCCGGGCTGGGCGGTCGGACAGTTGATCAGGCGCTGGCCGACGGGGTGGCGGCCAAGACCGTCTGGCGGGCGGTCATCGAGGAGTTCGACGTCCCGCCGTCGCTGCGCTGATTGTTGCGGCACTGAGCCCGGGAAGATTTTCCCGGTGGATCCGGCGTGTTAGGTTCATGGTCGAACAGTTGTTCGCCTAAGGTAGGGGCCTGGGCGGCGTAGCCCACCCCTGCGCGGCTGCACAGCCAGCGCCGCATGACCGTGCTCGCACGCGGCCCGGCTGGCCGGGGCCAGCTGCCCGGTGCGGCGGAACTGTCGGTGCTGCCGCGTAGCGTCTGGACCGGCAACTGAACCAGCAAGCATCCCTGAACCCGGACGGGAGTTCCCATGGCAGGCAGCGACAGGGCGGTCAGCAGGACCGGTGGCGACAGGGATAAGGCCCTGGAGACCGCGCTGGCCCAGATCGAGCGGCAGTTCGGCCGTGGGTCGATCATGCGGCTCGGCGAGGAAGGCCGGGCCCCGATGGAGGTGATCCCCACCGGGGCCATCTCACTGGACATCGCGCTCGGCATCGGCGGCCTGCCCCGGGGCCGGGTGGTCGAGGTGTACGGGCCAGAAGGATCAGGTAAGACCACCATCGCGCTGCACGCGGTGGCCAGCGCGCAGAAGGCCGGCGGGATCGCCGCGTTCGTGGACGCCGAGCACGCGCTGGACCCGGAGTACGCCAAGCGCCTCGGGGTGGACACCGACGCGCTGCTCGTCTCCCAGCCGGACACCGGGGAGCAGGCCCTGGAGATCGCGGACATGCTGATCCGCTCCGGGGCCATCGACGTCGTCGTCATCGACTCGGTGGCCGCCCTGGTGCCCAGGGCGGAGATCGAAGGGGAGATGGGCGACAGCCATGTCGGCCTGCAGGCCCGGCTGATGTCCCAGGCACTGCGCAAGCTCGCGGGCGCGCTGAACCAGACCAAGACCACCGCCATCTTTATCAACCAGCTGCGGGAAAAGGTCGGCGTCATGTTCGGCTGCATGTCGTACTCGACCAGGGTGACCCTGGCCGACGGCACGCAGGAGAAGATCGGCAAGATCGTCAATCAGCGCCGGGATGTCGAGGTGCTGTCCTACGACCCGGACAGCGGGCGCGTCGTGCCGCGCCGCATCGTCAACTGGTTCGACAACGGCCCGGCCGAGCGCTTTCTCCAGTTCACCGTGGCCAAGTCGGGCGGGAACGGCAAGGCCCAGTTCGCCGCGACGGAGAACCATCTCGTCCGGACGCCTGGCGGCTGGCACGAGGCAGGCGAGCTGATCCCCGGTGACCGGGTCCTCGTCGCCGAGCCACGGCGGCTGAGCGGGCAGCAGCTACAGCTCATCCTGGGCGGGCTGATGGGGGACGGCAGCCTCTCGCCGAACCCTCATGGCCGGTCCGGCACCCGGTTCCGGATGGGGCACGGCGCCGCCCAGGCGGAGTACCTGGACTGGAAGGTCAGCCTGCTCGGGAACATCGGCTGCACGCGGATGTCCAACGCCAAGGGCGCGGTCTTCGCTGACCTGCGGCCGCTTCCGGAACTGGCGGAACTGCGTGAGGCGGTGTACTTCGGGGACGGCAAGAAGCACCTCAGCTGGGAGTACCTGAAGGCGCTCACACCGTTCGCCCTCGCGGTCTGGTACATGGACGACGGGTGCTTCACGGTCCGGTCGAAGGGCGTCCAGGAGCGCACCCAGGGTGGCACCGGCCGGATAGAGATCTGCGTGCAGGCGATGAGCCCAGGATCACGGGAACGGCTGGTGGACTACCTGCGGGACACCCGCCGGCTCGACGTCAAGCTCACCAAGCGGGGCGCGCGCGGTGTGGCTGTCCTGCAGTTCACCGCCGAGGCTTCGGCGAAATTCCAGCGGCTCATCGCTCCCTACGTGCACCCCTCGATGGAGTACAAGCTGCTGCCGCGGTTCCGTGACCGGTTCCGGGTCGAGCCGGAGTTCGCCGAGCCCGAGATGCGTCTGGTGCCAGCCAGGATCCTGGACGTGCACGTCAAGCCGCCCACGAGGTCCATGCACCGGTTCGACATCGAGGTCGAGGGATCGCACAACTACTTCGTCGATGGCGTCATGGTGCACAACAGCCCGGAGACCACCAGCGGCGGGCGGGCGCTCAAGTTCTATGCGTCGGTACGGCTGGACGTGCGCCGGATCGAAACGCTTAAAGACGGCACCGAAGCGGTCGGCAGCCGGACCCGGATTAAAGTCGTCAAGAACAAATGCGCACCGCCTTTCAAAACCGCAGAATGCGATATTCTATTTGGAATTGGAATTAGCCGGGAAGGCGGGCTTATCGACCTCGGGGTCGAGCAGTCGATCGTGCGTAAGTCCGGTGCCTGGTACACCTACGAGGGCGACCAGCTCGGGCAGGGCAAGGAGAACGCCCGGAACTTCCTGAAGGACAACCCGGACCTGGCCAACGAGATCGAGAAGAAGATCAAGGAGAAGCTCGGCGTCGGGGCGCGCCTGGATGCGGAAGCGGGCGATGGGGAACCGGCCGCGGGGGCGACCCTGCGCGCGG
>DATCUG010000418.1:0-6650 GCA_036567525.1 Streptosporangiaceae bacterium
ACCCCGGACGGCAGCAAGATCATCACCGCGACGGACACGCAGACCCTGCGGCCAGCGTCCGCGGAACTCGCCTTCACCGAGTTCTCCGCCCGGACCGGGCGGGTGGTGGCGGTGCGCGACCGCTGGCGGATCACCGGGCACTGGCCAACCGAGGAGGAGGACGTGCTGTGGTCGAACGCCGACGGCAGCACGCTGCTCGTGGTGGCCCACCAGCCCGGCGCCACCGCCGACTCGCAGGGCAACTTCCGCCTCCAGTTCGGCGTGCTGCACGGTGACCGGTACACGCCACTGCCCGGCGCGCCCGGCCCTAACCGGCTGAGCGTCTGGCCGGTCTGGTAGCCGTCACGAGTTCCGCGGACCGGCGACACTAAGGGAGGTGGCGGTCGTAGGCGGAACGGAGGACGCGGTGAGTGAGATGGTGATCGGGCTGCTGCATCCGGGCGAGATGGGCGCGGCGGTGGCCGGCTGCCTGACCGGCCGCGGGCTCGAGGTGGGCTGGGTGCCAGCGGGGCGCAGCCCGGTCACGGCCGGGCGGGCCGCGGCGGCCGGGCTGACCGCGGTCCCGGCCGTCTCCGACCTGGCCGCGCGGGCTGGCGTCATCCTGTCCATCTGCCCGCCGCACGCCGCGCTGGCCACCGCGCAGGCGGTGGCCGGCGCCCCGGGTGGCTTTCCCGGCGTCTTCGTGGACGCGAACGCCATCTCACCGGGCACCGCCCGCCAGGTCCGCGCGGTCGTGGAGCAGGCCGGCGCCAGCTACGTGGACGGTGGCATCATCGGGCTGCCGCCCGGCGGTACAGCCGGGGGCACCCGGCTGTACCTGTCCGGCCCGCGGGCCGCCGACGTCCGGGACCTGTTCACCGGCACCGAACTGGATGCCCGCGTCATCGACCCCGGCCCGGGCAGCGTGGCCGCCTCGGCGGTGAAAATGGCCTACGCCGGCTGGACCAAGGGCACCGCCGCGCTGCTGCTCACGGTGCGCGCGCTGGCCCAGGCCGAGGGGGTGGCGGACACCCTGCTCGGCGAGTGGGCGCTGTCCCAGCCGGAGCTGGCCGGCCGGTCAGCCGCGGCCGCCCGGTCGGCGGAAGCCAAGGGCTGGCGCTGGACCGGGGAGATGACCGAGATCGCGGCCAGCCTGGCCGCGGCCGGGCTGCCGGACGGTTTCCACCAGGCCGCGGCGGACATTTTCCGGCGCACCAGGCCCAGCCCGGCGGACGGCCCAGCCGATGACAGCGCGGACGCCACCACGGACCGGGTGCTGCGGCTGATCCTGGACGGCTAGCTGTTCTGCCCGGGCAGCCGGGCCAGGGTGGCGGCGGGCAGCCAGCCGTCGTGGTGGTAGCGGATCTGGCCGCTGGCCGAGGTCAGCTCGATCCAGGGCAGGTCCTGCACGCCATAGCCGTCGGCCAGCCGGCCACTGGTGTCGGCGACGACCGGATACCCCAGCGCGGCCCCGCCGCTGCTGGCCAGCACCCGGGCCAGATCGGCCGGGCTGGTCTCGGTCGGGGTCTCGTCCACCGCGACCACGGTGGGCCAGCCGTGGCGCAGCGCCGCGCGCTGATAGGTGGCCAGCGCCCGCAGTTCGGCGGGCATGTCCGAGATTTCCTGGTCCCAGCTGGCCAGGAACACGAGCAGGTGTGGGTGGCCGGGGCCCAGCGTGACGTGGCCGGTACCGCGGGCGCCGCCGATGACGGTCAGGCTGGCCGGGCTGGCCGGCCTGGTGCTCCGGGCCAGCGTCATCGGCACCGCGTGCCGCAGCGCCGGGTGGCCGGGCAGGATCCGGGACAGGCCGCTGGCGATCAGCTCGGCTTGCTGGGCCACGCTGGCGTAGGCCATCTGGGTCAGGTACAGCGTGCGTTCCCGGCCCTGCGGGTCGATCAGGTAGATCGCGGGCTCGTGGTCGATGTTGCCGTGCGAGGCGGCCACATACACGTGATAGACACGCCACACCGCGGCCAGCTGGGCCGGGCTGCCGGTGAGGAAGTCCCAGGACCGGGTCATCTGGTGGGCGACGGTGTAGGCCCGCACGTCGGCCACCCGGGTGGCGTCCGGGTTGGCGTCGATGCCCAGCAGCTGGATGTGCCGGGCCGCGGCCGGCCCGAGCATGCTGACCGCCGTGGTCATGCTGACTGTGGACAGCGGGCACACCGTGCTGCACCGGGCGTCCACGAAGGCCAGCACCACCGCCTGGCCGCGGAACTGGCGCAGCGAGACCGGGCTGCCGGACTGGTCGGTCAGGGTGAACCCGGGGGCGGCCGGCCTGGGCAGGCTGGTTCCCGGATCCACCTCCGGGTTCCGGCTGGCCGCATTGGCCAGCGCCTGGCTCGCGCTCGGCGGGCCGGCCGGCCCGTGGGACGTGCTCACCAGCAGGGCCACCAGGACACCCAGCACGACCAGGCCCGCCGCGATGGCCAGCACGGCCCGGCCCCGCGACGACCGTGGACTCGTCCTGGTCTCTGCTTTGTCGTCCGTCACCGCCACCCGGCCAGGCTACTACAGCGTGTCGTAAAGGATCAGTGCGGGCCAGCGAGCAACGGACCGGCCGCCCGGGCGTCTCTGGAATGTGGGCATTAATTCCTGGTCGCGGATTCCCGCCCTGGGCGGGTCGGTGGCGCCGGGCAGCACCGGGGCCGATGGCGCGGTGAGCGGAACCGCAGGCGCCGGGCAGCAGGATGCCCGGCAGGCGGTTTCCGCCCTGTATGAGGCGCACGCCGTGGGCCTCATCCGCCTCGCCGTCGTCATGCTCGGCGACCGCCCCGCGGCCGAGGATGTGGTCCAGGAGGCGTTCTGCGGCCTGTACCGGCGCTGGGCCCAGCTCGACGATCCCGGCAACGCGCAGCGCTACGTCCGGTCGGCGGTGCTGAACGGCTGCCGCTCGGCGCTGCGCCGGCTGCAGCGGGAATCCCGGTCGGCCGGGCCGGACGCCTGGCTGGAGACTACCGAGTCGGCCGAGGCGCTGGCCCTGGTGCACGCCGAGCATCGCGCGGTGCTGAGCGCGCTGCGGCGGCTGCCCGCCCGGCAGCGGGAGGCCTTAGTGCTGCGGTTCTACCTGGACCTGCCCGAGCCGGAAATCGCCCGGTCGATGGGCATCAGCCCGGGCACCGTGAAGTCCACCACATCCCGGGCGCTGGCCGCGCTCGGCCGGCTGGTCCAGGAGGTCCCGTGAACACGCTGGAAGACCGGGTCCGGGCGGCCACCCAGGCCATCGCCGCGACCGTCGCCCCGCACAGCGCCCCACCGCTGGAGCTGCCCCCCGGCCCAGGCCGGCTGGCCGCGCCGGGCCGGGCCCGGCGCTGGGCGCACTGGCTCACCCCGGCCGCGGCGGCGCTGGCCGTGGCCGCGGTGGTGCTGGGCAGCCTGGCGCTGGGGCGTGGCGACCAGGCCGGCCCGCCGGTGTCCCCCGGACCGCCGAGCGGCCTGCCGCGGTACTACGCAGCGCTGGTCCAGGAGCCGAGCGGGCCGTGGTGGGCCCAGGTGCGGACCACGCTGACCGGCCAGGTGCTGGGCACGGTGCGGCCGCCGCTGCCGTTCACCCGGTTCTCCGAGGTGGCGGCGGCACCCGATGACCGCACGTTCGTGCTGGCCGCGATCGGCCCGCAGGGCCAGCCGTCGGTGACCCAGCTGTACGCGCTCCGGCTCAGCCCGGCCACCGGGAAGATCCGGCTGAGCCGGCTGCCGGTCCCGCTGATACCGGAGCGGTGGCGGGTCAACGCGCTCGCGGTCAGCCCGGACGGCACCCGGCTGGCGGTGGCCCTGGAGCCGCCCGGGGCGGAGCGCCCCCGGCTGCAGCTGTTCTCGATGACCAGCGGGGCGCTGCTCCGGGAGTGGGGCGTGAACACCGGCCGTCCGGGCGCCGCCCCGGTGATCGGCTTCCTGTCCTGGAGCCCGGACGGCCGGACGCTGGAAGTCAGTTACCCGGTGCATGGGAACGGCGCGGTGCTGCTCGACGTCACCCGCCCGGGCACGAACCTGCTGGCCAACAGCCGCATCGTGCAGTTCCCGAAGTGGGCCGACCTGACCTACAACCTGACGCTGACCGGCGGCGGGCGGCTGATCGCCAGCGCGGCCTATACGACCAGTGGGAACGGGTCCGTGACCGGCTGGCTGGTGGGCGAGTTCTCGGCCCGGACCGGCCAGGCCGTGCACGTCCTCTACCGGCGGTCGTTCCACCGCAGCAACCCGGCCATAGGCCCGGGCACGGTCTGGTGGGCCAGCCGGTCCGGGCAGGTCCTGATCGCGTCACCGGCCCGCCATGGGCTCGCCGCGAACCAGGCCTATACCGGGCTGGCCGTGTTCACCGCGCACCGGTACATCCCGCTGCCCTGGTCCGGGCGGATCGCCGAGGCCGCGTGGTGATCGATCAGCAACCAGCTAGCCGTTCGGAAAGATAGCCTTCGAGCTGGCCGATGCCGACCCGGTCCTGCTGCATGGAGTCGCGGGCCCGCACCGTCACGGCCTGGTCGGTCAGCGTGTCGAAGTCCACCGTGACACAGAACGGGGTGCCGATCTCGTCCTGGCGCCGGTAGCGGCGGCCGATCGCGCTGGCGTCGTCGAAGTCGGTGCTCCACCGCTTGCGCAGCCGCGCGGCCAGGTCGCGGGCCTTGGGTGACAGGTCGGCGTTGCGGGACAGCGGCAGCACCGCGACCTTGACCGGCGCGAGCCGGTGGTCGAGCCGCAGCACGGTCCGCTTCTCCAGCTTGCCCTTGGCGTCCGGCGCTTCGTCCTCGGCGTACCCGTCGAGCAGGAACATGAGCATGGACCGGTCCACCCCGGCGGCCGGCTCGATGACGTAGGGCACGAACCGCTCGCCGGAGTCCTGATCCAGGTAGGACATGTCCTGCCCGGACGCCTTGGCGTGCGTGCTGAGGTCGAAGTCGGTCCGGTTGGCGATGCCCTCCAGCTCACCCCACTCGGTGCCCGCGAAGTCGTACCGGTACTCGATGTCCACGGTCCGCTTGGAGTAGTGCGAGCGCTTGTCCGCCGGGTGCTCGTACAGCCGCAGGTTCTCCTTGCGCACGCCCAGGTCGGTGTACCAGCCGAGGCGGGTGGCGATCCAGTGCTCGTGCCACTCCTCGTCGGTGCCGGGCTGGACGAAGAACTCCATCTCCATCTGCTCGAACTCGCGGGTGCGGAAGATGAAGTTGCCCGGCGTGATCTCGTTGCGGAACGACTTGCCGATCTGCCCGATGCCGAACGGGAGCTTCTTGCGCGAGGTCTGCAGCACGTTGCGGAAGTTGATGAAGATGCCCTGCGCGGTCTCCGGCCGCAGGTAGGCCAGCCCGGATTCGTCTTCGGTGGCCCCCAGGTAGGTGCGCAGCAGCCCGTTGAACATGCGCGGCTCGGTGAACGCGCCCCGGGTCCCGCAGTACGGGCAGGCGAGGTCGTGCAGGCCGTGCTCCGGCGGGTGGCCGTGCTTCTCCTGGTACGCCTCGAGCAGGTGGTCGGCCCGGAACCGGTGGTGGCAGTTCTGGCACTCGGTCAGCGGATCGACGAATTCGGTGACGTGGCCGCTGGCTTCCCAGACCTCGCGGGCCAGGATGACCGAGGAGTCCAGGCCGACGATGTCGTCGCGCTCCTGGACCATCGACTTCCACCACTGCCGCTTGAGGTTGTTCTTCAACTCGACGCCCAGCGGGCCGTAGTCCCAGGCCGCGCGCAGCCCGCCGTAGATCTCACTGGACGGGTAGACGAAACCACGGCGCTTGGCCAGGCTGACGATCGTTTCCATGCGGTCATTGCGGGCCATCGGTACTCCATCCGGCTGGCGGTCGGCGGGTTGCAGGGCGCCTCAGCGTGGCGGGCCGGGCCCAGCCGCCCGGACGGTTCGGGCGGGGACCTGCGCCAGGCGCGTCAGCCAAGCCTATTACCGGTAGACCAGTCCGTAGACCCGGTCGGAGTCGATGTCCACCGTGTGCCGGTGCACGGTGCGCAGGTGCGGGCCGAGATACTGCTTGATCCGGCGCGCCCCGGGCCACCAGCTGGCCGGCAGGTAGGGCCCGCCGCGCAGGTTCCGGCCGCGGTCCCACAGCGCGAACCACAGCGAGTCCGGCTTGGCCAGCGGGTGCCCGTACACCGAGCTGGCCCGGCCCACGTCCGCGGCCCCCGACGAGGCGCCGGCGTAGAGCCCGGAGGCGTAGCCAGCGGCGTGCAGCGTGCGGGTCCAGGCGTTGACGAAGGCCAGCGCGCTGGTCCGGCAGCGGCGGTTCTGGCTGTCGTAGCCCTCCAGGTCGTAGTAGACCGGGGTGCCCCGGCCCATGCCGAGCTGCCGGGCCCGGCCGATCGCGGCCAGGGCCGCGGCCCGCCCCTGGGCCGCCGCGTGGCCGGACCGGATCCGGACCGAGAAACCGGCGCAGGACGCCTGCGGCCCGACGTACACCGGCATCAGCGCATAACCCATCCCGGTGACGGCACGGACCCAGGACGCGGACAGGTTCGGCTGGGCGCAGGCCGCTTCCGGGCCGCCGAGGTACACCGCGGCCGCGGTGAACTCCGGGTACCAGGCCCGCATCACCCGCAGCGACGGGGCGGCACAGCTGTCGAACCCGTGCCGCACGGCGCGCAGCAGCCCGGGCCCCCCGTGCCGGGCGTGCCGGTGCCGGGCGTGCGCGTGCCGGGCGTGCGCGTGCCGGGCGTGCGCGTGCCGGGCGTGCGCG
>DATCUG010000419.1:0-2378 GCA_036567525.1 Streptosporangiaceae bacterium
GGCCAGCCCGGGCCGGCCGCTGCCCGTGCTGCTGGAGAAGCTGTTCGACTCCGGCCGCTACCTGCTGCTGGCGGCCAGCGGATTGCTGCCGCCCCGGCTGACCGGGCTGTGGCAGGGCGACTGGGCCGCCGCCTGGGCCAACTGCCTGAGCGGCAACGCCAACCTGAACCTGGCGCTGGCCGGGGCGGTGACCGCGGACGTGCCCGCCGCGGTGCACGCGCTGGCCGGCCTGATCACCGCCCACCTCGGCGACTGGCAGGTCAACGCGCAGCGGATCTTCGGCTGCCGGGGCATCCTGGCCCCGGCCCAGGGCGACGGGGCCGATGGGCTGTGCCGCCACTTCGCCCCCGGCTGGCCGCACCAGATCTGGACGGCCGGGGCGGACTGGCTGCTGGTCCCGCTGCTCGACTACGCCGACGCCACCGGGGATGCGGAGTTCCTGCGCGCCGCGGTGCTGCCCGCGCTGACCGAGCTGGCCCGCTTCTACCAGGACTTCCTGGCGGTAAGCGACGAGGCCGGGCAGGTCGTGTTCGCGCCGTCGTACTCGCCGGAGAACCAGCCGGCCGGCTGGACCCCGGCCGCGCTGAACGCGACCATGGACATCGCCGCCGCCCGGCACGCGCTGACCGAAGCCGCGCTGGCCGTGGACCGGTTCGCGCCGGGTGATGCCCGGCCGCCGCGCTGGCGGGCGCTGGCCGGCCGGCTGCCGCCGTACCAGATCAACCCGGACCGGGCGCTGGCCGAGTGGGCCTGGCCGCCGGGCGGCCCGCCGCTGCCCGACAACTACGACCACCGGCACGTCAGCCACCTCTACCCGGTCTGGCCGCTGCACGAGATCAACCCGGCGGACACCCCGGAGCTGGCCGCGGCGGCGGTGCGGGCGCTGCGGCTGCGCGGCGCGGAGAACGGTTCCGCGCACGGCTGGCTGCACCAGGCGCTGGCCGCCGCCCGGCTGCACGAGCCCGGGCTGGCCGGCGCCCGGCTGGCCGCACTGACCGGCCAGGACTACTTCTTCCGCTCGCTGATGAGCAGCCACTACCCGGGGCGGCAGGTGTACAACGCGGACGCGGCCTGCGCGCTGCCCGGCCTGCTCACCGAGCTGCTGGCCGACTCGGTGCCGGCCCGGCCCGGGCGGCTGGCCCGGCTGGTGCTGCTGCCCGCGGTGCCCGGTTTCCTGCCCGCGGGCCGGCTGCACGGCGCCCGGACGCTGCTCCCGGGGCGGCTCGACCTGACCTGGGATCTCAATGCGGGCCGCGTCCAGGCCGAGCTGACCTCCCCGGTCACCCAGCCCATCGAGCTGACCTGCCCCGCGGCCGCCACCGGGGGCACGGCCGCACGGTGCACGGCCAGCGCGCCCACCAGCCTGCTGCGGCCGGGCACCTGGCGGCTCGAGCTCACCGCCAGCCAACCCATCCGGATCACCCTGGCCTGGGCGGGCAGTGCGGGTTTGTGATCAACCGATTGCTGTTGCCAGAGCAGCAGTGATCGGTTGATCACGATGGGCGAGCGGAAGTGAAGCGCTTCCCACGGGTCGGCCGAGCCGGGTGGCGGCTTTGCCGGTGGGCGGCACGGCGGGACGGTGCCGAAACGGGCTGCAAGCTGGCGAAAAGCGGTCGGGCCGGAACGGGCAGCGATGATATTCTGGGCATCTGTCACATCGGGGCGACGAGGTAAGCCGGGTCGAAGCGCTTCGATTTCGGCCATCCTGGGGAGGGCGCAGATGGCGGCGACACTCGCTGACGTAGCTCGTCATGCGGGGGTAGCCGCCAGCACGGTGTCCTATGTGCTGAGCGGGAAGCGTTCGGTGTCCGCGGCCACCCGGCGCCGGGTCGAGCGCAGCATCGAACTGCTCGACTACCACCCGCACGCCGGCGCCCGGGCCCTGGCCAGCAACCGGTCGAACATCATGGCGCTGGTCGTGCCGCTGCGCGGCGATCTGTATATGCCGGTGATGATGGAGATCGCCATCTCGGTGACCACCACCGCCCGCCGGTTCGGCTACGACGTCCTGCTGCTGACCAACGAAGAGGGCCCGGAGGGCATCCGCCGGGTCGCGGTCAGCGCCCGGGCCGACGCCATGATCCTGATGGACGTGGGCATGACCGACGAGCGCATCCCGATGCTGCGGGAGACCGGCATCGACGCGGTGCTGATCGGCGTGCCCGCCGACACCGCCGGGCTGGCCTGCGTCGATCTGGACTTCACCGCGGCCGGCCAGCTGTGTGTCGGGCACCTGGCTGACCTCGGCCACCGGGAGGTGGCGTTCATCGGCGAGGCCCCCGCGGTGTACCAGCGGCGCAGCGGGTTCGCCGAGCGGACGCTGCGTGGCGCGACCGAGCACGCGGCGGCGCGTGGCCTCCGGCTGGTGCACCGGCCGT